>WRNN01000227.1 GCA_009776595.1 Clostridiales bacterium | reverse complement strand
AGAGGGATCGACAGGCAGTCCGGCGAACTGATGGCGTATAATATTGCCCTTATCGTAGAAAATGACGGAAGTATGCGCTATGCGGAAAAAGATAGGCTGGAACCATTCCGTTTGCTTCAATACGACCGCATGTTTGGCAATCAATACCTGGAGAAGGGGCAATGAGCCTGCGGTNGCCGGCCCATCCATGAGGCATAGAAACAGAAGGAGAAGTTGGTATGAAACGAAGCGGACAACGGGAACTGACGATATGGATATTCCTTGTGCCTCTCACCGTCGCGGCGGCGTGTACATGCCTTGCTTTCGCGTTCGGCGNGAGCAGCGCCATCGCCGCGGAAAGGGTATTGGAGCCGGACAGGGTATTGATGGCGCCGCCGGCGTCCCAGCCCTTGGAGCCGCCGCTTTTGGCGGAGGGGGAGAACTTGCGCTTTCCCGGCGGGTACAAAGGCGAAACCGTAGCCCTTCCGGTATCGGAAGCGGATCTGTATCGCGGGTTCTTGATATTGATCAACAGCGTGAATCACTTGCCCTTCGATTATGTTCCTGTGAATCTGGTGGTCTCCAACAACATGGCGGAGACGGTGAATCAAACCTCCTTTGCGGTGACCAAATACCGGCTGGAGCTCCAGGCGACGGTTCTGGAGAGCCTGCTGACCATGATAAACGAAGCCTGGACGACGCAGGCCATAGGCGGCTACCTTCTGCAAAGCGGCTACAGGGATTTCTATTATCAGACCAGCTTGCATCAAAACAAAATACAGGAATACAGAAACCAGGGATATGAAGAAGCGGAAGCGGTTGAAGCCGCCGCGTTCTGGGTGGCCAAACCGGGAGAAAGCGAACATCAAACAGGCTTATGCATGGATCTGTCCTCCCGCAGCCATCCGGAACTGGAACCCTCGTATGCCGCTACCGATAACGGCAAATGGCTGGCGGAAAACTGCTGGCGCTACGGCTTTATCGTTCGCTATGCGGAAGACAAGTCGGACATTACCAGGATCGGTTTTGAACCCTGGCACATCCGCTATACCGGGCGCCCCCACAGCGACCTGATTCAGCAGAAGGGCTGGTGCCTGGAGGAATACATGGATTTCCTGATTACCGAAGGNGGCTATACCTTTCGGGATGAGGAAGGCCANATTTGGCAGGTCGANTACCAGCCCTNCGGGCAGGGGAGCATTCAAGTGCCGGCCGATCTGCCTTACACGCTGTCCGGNGACGGCGGAAATGGCTTCATCGTGACGGTACTGCTGGAAAGCGAATGAGGTTCGCGCAATGATTAAGTACATCCTCTTCGACGTCATGGGCGTGATATTCACGGTAGGCGACGATGTTGAGGGCCTGCTGATCCCCTACATGCAATCGCTTAAGCCCGAAATCCCCGTCCAAAAAATAAAGGAACTCTATCACGCCGCCAGTCTTGGCCGTGTCCCCTCGCGCGAACTCTGGGAACTGACGGGAGTGGAGAAAGCTGAAATTCCGGAAATAGAGCGCTACTATCTTGAACACCGCTTTTCTCTTGACGCCGGTTTCCTGCCTTGCGCCAAAGCGCTCAAAGCCCGCTACAGCCTTGCCTTGCTTTCCAACGACATTGGAGAATGGAGCAGACACCTTAGGGCATTCTACGGTATTGAACCCCTGATCGACGCGGCGTTCATCAGCAGCGACCTCGGCGTACGTAAGCCGGATCCCCAAATCTATCAGATGGCTTTAGCTGCTCTCGGTATCCAGGCAAGCGAATGCGTTTTCATCGACGATTCTCCGGAACGTGTCGAAGCCGCCCGCCGGCTTGGCATTTGTTCCATCCTGTTTGACCGCGAGGGGCACGATTATCAGGGCTTACGGGTCAAATCTTTTGCGCAATTCACACAGTTGCTGCTATAGCGATGTTATGTCGCCCGGCTTATTTCAAATGTTCACAAAGTGTTCACAAATAACATAACATAACATAACATAACATAACATGATATAATGAAAGGAAGTATTCTTACCTATACTATTAAATATAAGAATGTTTTAGGGGGAAGTAACATGGTTCATCAGTCCATCAAAAAAGTGCTTGGCACAAGTATGGCTCTCATTCTGTGTTTCCTGTTGTTATTTACGATGTTGCCCTTGGGCGCCGTTCTTGCGGGCGCTGCTGAAGGGAGCGATTTTACCATCGAAGACTTGGTGGAGGGGGAGTTTGTACCTGGTCAGTTGTGTGTCCTCATGAAAGACGGAATACGGCTGTCTAAAGAAGAACTGCAAAATCCGGAAACTGCCTTTCCCGGGATACGCGTGAACCGGATAAAGGATAGTGCAGATGTTTCGGATTTGTTGCCTCCCGGCTATGAACCCAAAAATACCTATAACGGCCCGCAATCCTTATTGCTCGAACTGGCAGACGACAGCAATGCATATTTGATAGAAGCATTACATATACTGGATCTTGATCCGCGAATTGAGTGGGTTGGCGTGAACGGGATAATCCGTCTTGCTAATCCTGACGACTATTTTATCCGCGAGGGGCTCATCGATGGTGAATATGTGCCGGGTATACTTCTCGTAGGCATAAAAGACAATATCGCCCGCATGACGAAAGAAGAAATTCAAAACTATGAGAATATGAAAAATCTATTTCCAGGCGTTGAATTCCTCCGCATATCTGATCTGAGAGATCTAACAAATATACTTCCTGAAGAAGAAGTGCTAAAGCCATACATAGGGCGACAGATCCTAAAATTCGAATTAGCATATGACAGCAAGGAATATATGTTGGAAGCAATGCTGACATTACGACAAAATCCACTAGCTGAATATGTAGTGCTTGCCGGTTTCGATAAGATTGATGACCGCTTTATCCGAGAGGGACTCATCGATGGGGCCTATGTGCCGGGTCAACTTGTTATAATGGTTATTGACGATGTGCGAATACCGAAAGAGGAACTGAACGATCCTGAACGGCTATCGACCCTGTTTCCCGGGGTGGAGATTGTGAGTGCAAAAGACATCAGAGATGTTTCGGATATGTTGCCGCCTGATGTCGAATACAAGCCCTATAAAGGGCCTCAAATGATTTTGCTTGTGTTAGCCGAAGACAGCAAGGAATATATGCTGGAAGCAATGCTGACATTACGACAGAATCCGCTGGCTGAATATGTAGGGCTTAACGGGATCGATTGGGAAGATGCCATTAGCATACCGACAAATGTGGAAGCTTACGCCGGCAATAAAAAGATCGCCTTGCGCTGGAACGATCCGGATATCGGGTCTGCAAGCGCGTTTGAAATCAGAGTGGATAACGGTTCGTGGATCAACTATAGTATAAGCAGCCTGACTGTCGACGCAGTAAATGGAAAATGGGTCCAATTATTCGGCGGATTGACAAACGGCGTTGAATACACCTTCCAGATCCGGGCCCTTGACAGNGCCGGATCACCAAGTCCGGNTGTGGAAGTGAAAGCAGAACCGGTTGCCGTCGGCGATATAGGCGGAGACGAAGCGGACCTGATCTCCATCCATGGCGTCAATGTCATNCCGCAGGGAGGCTGGCCGGTCGATATCAATACAGCCGTTGGTTTTTCTACCACCCGGCCCTATGAATTGACGATGGAGTTGGACGCCACGCTCAACTATTCGTCTATCCTGCCCGCCAGGATTACCCTGAGCGAAGATGCGGTTATGGTCATGTATGACCACTATGATTGGAAAGTCCCGGTAAAATATGTTGACAGGCTTGACAAGAATCAGGAATGGAAAGAGGAAACGCATGTTTACCTTATAGTGACGTCCGCCAATACGCAAAACATGCGATACTACGATATCACCGTGACGATTCCCGTCAAGTACAATGTGAATTAAGAGAAATTTGCATAAA
>WRNN01000226.1 GCA_009776595.1 Clostridiales bacterium | reverse complement strand
TTTGGGCTTTTTTCTACAATACGATAGGCATACCCTTAGCGGCGGGACTCTTCTACGGATGGTTGGGCTGGCGGCTCAGCCCCATGTTTGCGGCGGCAGCGATGAGCGTCAGCTCGGTGAGCGTGGTAACCAACGCGCTGCGTCTGCGCCTGTTCAAGCTCAAGGTGAGCGCGCCAGGGCCCTGAGATGCGCTTCGCCCATAGTGAAGGGAGGTATTGCGTTGACCGAGTTCACCAGGGGAGCGGCAGATATTCCCACAGATATTCCCCATGATCACGGACAAGATCTGAACAAAGCGCTGGCAGCCATGCCCGATACGGAGTCCTTCTCCCGGGCGTCCGCCGTGTTTCAACTGAGCAGCGACGCTACCAGGCTGCGGATCCTGTGGCTATTATGTCACAGCGAACAATGCGTATATAACATAGCGGCAGCGATACAGATGAGCCCGCCTGCCGTATCCCATCATCTCAAAATATTGAAAAGCGCCGACCTGATCAAAAACCGGCGCATTGGCAAAGAAATGCATTATTCCCTGGCGGATTCCGCGGAGGCGCAGCTTGTTCATCAAATCATAGACGAAATGCTGATGATCATATGCCCGGATTAGGCGCAGTCCCCAACGATAATAATAAATAATAAACATATGAATAAATAAGAAAAATATGCTGAGGGAGTTGATCACGAGCGCTGCTTAATCACAGCGCCATTTTGTCGATTTCATGACTGATGAAAGAAATGGTGAAAAGTCTACCTTTTTTTAAAAATGTGACCAAAGTGTAACCTCTTAAGTCTACAATGAAAACGGATAGAAGTAGTGTATATTATAAGGAGGGAATTTTAATGATAGCGACAAGCAAAGCAAGGTTGAGGATTTGCTGGCTGTTGGCTAGTATTCTGATTTTTTCAATACTTCCAATAGGGCCGGCTTATGCTTTACATCCTGATCTGGGCGCTTGGGCAAACGCCGCAAACTTTGGCGGCGTTGCCGTACCCGATGACGCGGAAGAATTATTGTTTAGCGGCATTGCCAACAGCGGTCAGTCCTTTATTGAAAGAGTGTTTTGGGAAAGCGATGCGCCGGGTTCGCAGACGGGTACGATTTATATGTACTTTTCAACCCATCCTCAACAAAGTCCCGACGGCGGTTCGCTTGGCGGAGGGCCCTTACAGATGAGCCCTGCGCCCTATCTTTATCAGAACATACGAAGAAATGTGTATGCCAGCAGCCAAAATAGCAGCAGCGTCTTTTCCAGCAAAAATGTGCTGCGCACAAGCGGTAACGATCGGAGCCTGTTCCTGTTGATCTTTACGGATGTGACGCTGGGACCGGTGGTCGATATTGAAATCAGCGTTACCGGCGGCGGGCATTCCATCGGCGGATCACAGGAGACCAACATTACATTTTCCAATACTTACGCGGTGGAGTATTACTATGATAATACGGTAACCGGTACGCTTTTTGCATCAGCCTACGGTACCGGCGTTTTGGGCGCCCCGATTCCCTATACACTGGACGGCAATACGTTTGCCGATTTTGACCCGGGCTACAACCCGAACGGCATCAAAGCGAGCGGATCGGATACCATCACTGATACGGCGGCGGATAATGTAGTGCGAATCGTGTTTCAGAAACGGAACGACGTTCCGTATAAAGTAGAATACTACTATGACGATACGAGCGGCGCCCCCTTTATGACGGCAAGCGGAATCGGGACCTTCGACTCCTTGATCCCCTATACCCTGGATGGCAGCACGCTGGCAGGCTTTAACCCGGGTTATGACCCGTCCGGCGTAAGGGTAGACGGGCCGCCTGACGACAAGATCACGGTGATTGAAGAGGATAACGTGGTGAAAGTCGTATTTGCGAAGCGAAACGACATTCCGTATACAATCGAGTATTACTATGACGATACAAGCGGTACGCCCTTCGCGACAGACGGCGGAACCGGTACTTTCGGCGCGGCGATCCCCTATACCTTGAACGGCAGTACCCTGACAGGCTTTAACCCGGGCTATAACCCGGCGGGTACGAGGGAGAGCGGTCCCGTAACCATTACGGCTGTGGGGACGGACAATGTAGTAAAGATTGTGTTCGAAAAAAGGGATGACATTTCGTATACAGTAGAATACTACTACGATGATACGAGCGGAACGCCTTTTATAACTGACAGCGGAAGCGGAACCTTCGACGACCTGATTCCCTATACCCTGGACGGCAGCACTCTGGCAGGCTTCAACCCGGGCTATGACCCGGCCGGCACAAGGGACTCCGGACCGGTTGACGACAAGATCACAGCAACGGCNGCGGACAACGTGGTCAAGGTCGTGTTCGAGAAGAGAAATGANATTTCGTATACAGTAGAGTATTACTATGATGATACAAGCGGATCGCCCTTCTNAACAGACGGCGGAAGCGGAACCTTCGACGACCTGATTCCCTATACCCTGGATGGCAGCACNNTGGCAGGNTTTGACACGGGTTATGACCCNGCCGGCACAAGGGACTCCGGACCGGTTGACGACAAGATTACGGCGACGGCGGCGGACAATGTGATAAAGGTCGTATTTGCGAAGCGGAGCGATATTCCCTACACGATAGAGTATTATCAGGACGATTTGACGAACAAGATCAACGAGGAGACAGGGACTGGGACATTTGGCGCCGCGATACCGTATCTCCTGAATCTCCACAGACCGGTGGGTTATCAAAACGGCGAAGTACAAGCGGGCAGCCAGATGACCATCACGGCGGTCGAGGATGACAATGTAATCCGGATCCTGTATGTAAAATTAACCGACCTGGATTATACGATTGAGTATTATTATGACGACACGAGCGGCGCGCCCTTTGAGACAGACGCCGGAAGCGGGACCTTCGACGATCTGATCCCCTACACGCTGAATGGCGGCGATCTGTCCGGATTCAATTCCGGCTATGCGCCAACCGGTACGAAGGATAGCGGACCGGAGAGAATTACGGCGATTGTCGCGGACAACCTGGTGAAGATCGTGTTTACCAAACTTGGCGACCTGAGCTATACCATCGAATATTACCGTGACAGCTTTACGAACGCGCCCTTTGCCACGGATGTCTATCAAAACCAGCTCTCCGGAAACGTAGTGACCATCACGGACGGCCAAAAAGTAAAGTATTTGTCAAGCGGGTATGTGTTTGACAGTACAGATCCGGCAAGCGGCCAGATCACGATCTCACTGATCCCGGAGAACAACGTCATTCGTGTTCTCTACGTGCCGGGAACAAGCGGGACGCTGGAAGTGAAGAAATACCTCCTGGATGCGTATGGAAACAAGATCAACGATGAGCGGGATTTCCTCTTCACGCTGGAGCTGACAGACAATACAGGAGATACAGAAGTAGTCTCTGTCAAAACCATAAGGAATAACGAAACGGTGTATTTCGAAGTGGAAGCGCCGGCCAATGCAAACGAAGAGAATCTCGTCCTCCGGGAGCTTTATCTTGCGGACAACAACGAGTACGAACTGGTTGAGATTCTGCCTGTCTATTGGGGCAGAGACGGCAGGGGCAGGACTTCCGTAGTAAACAAAATCATAGGAGAAACAGTTTTTGACGAGCCGGACGCGGCACGGGTCGTGAAATACATTGTGTACCGGGGGGACCTCTACGAAAGCGTCGAGGTCGACGGGGCGCCTTTTGAAATCACGGTCACGCCGCAAAATGACCCGCGCGACGATTTAACCGGGTCGATTATCATCGATTTGGAAGAATTGGTAACCGGCATTGATGAGTTCATGGGCCATTCCGGGCAAACCAATACGCCGATCGATTTCAGCCTCGTCGCGGTCCTCTCGGGAGAAGGATATGAGGCGGAGACGGAGATCTTCCATGACGCCGTCT
>WRNN01000225.1 GCA_009776595.1 Clostridiales bacterium | reverse complement strand
GTGGACGCCTGCTTTTTTCAAATCTTTTGGCCTGCTGTCCCTGGTCGTACTCGCCTTGGACGTGGCGCTGCCCTTCATCGCACTGATCGACCTGAAGGTGCTGCCGGGCAGCCTCTCGCCCATACCTGCTTATGCCTTGCTGGCAGCCGCCCTGATCGCAATCTACCTCAGCGGCGCCCTCGTTGTCAATACTACCTTTGGGCGAAAGGTTTACCCAATACTGGAACAAAAGCAGAAATGAATCAAGCTTATCAACGATAATTCTCGCTTACAAGATCGAGGGGGGCATTACCCCCCCTTTTGTTTGTGCGCTTGTCTTAGTTATACATCGCCGGCTTCAGTTCTCTTTCTTTGTATAAAAGATCTCGCTGCCCCAGTCCGCCGCGACGAGGGCTGCGCCCAGAGCGCCCGCGTACTCCGCTTCGGCAGGAACGACAAAATCCAGCTCCGCGTAGGATTGCAGCGCGTTCACAAAGGCGGCGTTTTTCGTCAGGCCGCCGAACAGGACCACACAATCCCGCGCCGGGTTGGTGATGTCGTTAATGGTCATGCAAGCCCTTATCGCCGCCGCGTCAACCACGGCCGAAGCCACCTCCGCGGGACTTACGCCCCGGTTCAGCAGGCTCAGCGCATCCAGCTCGGCAAACACGACACAGCCGTCATTCACGGCAGGGCCGGTCCGGGCTTTGGGCGGAAGGGCGCTTATCTCTTCCTGCGTCATCTCCAGTCTCCTGGCCATCCTCTTTAGAAACGACCCGATACCGGCGGCGCATTTCTCATTGATCGCCATTTCCTTGACCGGTTTGTCCTCCCCAAGTGTCGCCACCACCGTTTCGTCGGCGCCCACATCCACCGCGGTGCTGGCTTCCGGGCACAGAAATTTCGCCGCTTTCGCCGCGGTGATCGGCTCGGTGGAACAACTGTCGGCAAAAGGAATATCATATTTCCCCTTACCGGTAGCAACGATCTTGCTCAAATCCGCCTTCGCCAGACCAGCCTCCCGCAGCGCGTCATTCAGCGCCGCTTCCGCCGCTGAAGCGCGCTTCGCGCCCCCCGACAGATTTTTGCCGCGTCCTACGATCTTTTCGTCTTTTAAAATGACAACTTTTACCGTTTCCATCCCCATATCGATTCCGGCAGTAATCATTCCTCTTCCCTCCTAATCCGGATATTTGACCAGGCCGTTTGTCTCCATCCAGCAATCCAGCTGCTCCAGGAAGCGTTTCTCGTCCAGGTCGGTAGGATCCCCGGGCTGGCTGCCCTCGTAGGTCATGACGCTGTAGCCTTCTTTGCGCAAGCGCATTGCCTGCTCCTTACGGGTGAAGGTGCATCCTATGCCGCTGCGCCAGGTACCAAAAAGGGCGCCGTCGCAATTATAGATATCGGCAAACTCATTGAGGGCGTAAGGACGTTCATATTCGTCCTGCTTGAAGTGATGGGGAAGCCGGACGTCCGAATCCGGCGAGTTGCGCACCAGGTCTTCTCTGGTCTTGTATTCGTCCGCATCTCTCCGCGGCGGATATTCCCTCTCATCAACCCTGCCATCGGGCTTTCTTTCCAGTTGGGCAGCGGTAAAGTTGGTGTATTGCGAGCCGATGCAAACCGCGCCGTACTGTTCGAGATAACGGTAGTATTTCAGGAAAGAGTATTGGGGCGGATGGGCTTCCATGAAGCGGAAGCGTTCCGTACCCACGGCGGCGATTTTGTTGTCCACCCGCCAGCGGATCTCATCCCGCACCGACTTCCAGAAGTCTTCCAATTCTGCCGGATCAATCTTCAGTAACCCGCCCAAGGTATAGAAAGAATAGAGATCCTTGGCGCAGAGGGGCGCCGGCACGCTGGTCTGCAGAAGGAAGATTTCTTTCCGGTATTCTTTCACATTGGAATAGGTAGTCAGCAGTTCTACAATTTTGTCGTCGTCAAATTTCTGCCCGAAGATGCGTTCAATATCGTTCAGCACCCTCAACTGACAATACACCTTATGGTTCTCCATCTCCACTTCGCGTTCGGCGTCATAGGCCCCAAGATACATGGTAAAGTCATTCTGCCATTGGGGTACCGCGCCGAAGTCCCGGCACTGGATCCCGCGCTTGGTATGCGAGTCGCAGACGCAGGGGATGGGGACCACCAGTTTTCGATGGGGGAAAGGGCTTCCGTCCGCCTGGTAACCCAGGAATTGCGTTCCCCAAAGGACGCCGTGATACCCGCAAATCTCTCTGCCCCAGCCGCGTACCTCGGAGGCCAGCCGCGCGACTCTGGCAAATTCCATATCTTTTGCCGCGATCGTCGAGCCTCTGGGATTGTCCTCGATGATGGTCAGCGCCGGGAAAGCACGCGCCCAATCGCCCGGATTGCCTGTATTGCCCTGCCCGACTACCATTTCCTTGCTTTCTATGGACTTCTCCCATTTGGCTCTGAGCTCTTTGGCTTTATCCCAAAACTCAAGAGGTCTGGTTTCCCAAATCTGACCGTTTTTCATCGCCATTTCTCTCACTCCCCTCAAATTACCAGAGGCTGGTGCCAGCCTCTGATCCTGGTTATGCCCGGACGGACCATATCCAAAAAGCCGCCCAGCCTGATCTTCGTCTCGTCCGGCGGCAGCGTGGTGTCGCGCTCAAAGAAATGATAGGGAATATTTCTCTCCCGCAGCATTTTCCACAAAGCGTAGTTGTCCGAACCATGGGGGTGGCAGAGCAGTTGCTTGACAATCAGAACGCCGTCCACCATGTAGTCTTCCGTCAACTCAAAGATATGCTGTGGCCGGCGGCGCCAGTTGCTGTCTTTCATCGCGCTGTGGGGCCTGCCCAGATAGCGGAAAGCCAAAGCCAGCAGCCTGTCTTTCTGCGGTACCACTTCGTTCCAGAAGCTGGAGCTTCCGTTGTCCAGCTCGTCTACGACCACATTGGCGCCCAGGGATTCCACCAGCTCCTCCAGCTCGGCGCTGTAGGTCTCGCTGCCGATCAGCATCAGCCTGAGCCTGTCGTCAAAAGGCTCCCNCTTCTCCAGTTCGGGAATGAGCTCTTCCAGCAGCTGATTCATNTCCGCTTTGTCCGTCACCTGATTGGCCAGCAGGATATACATCATNTCCGAACCCAGGATCACNGTCCGGTATACCCTGCGTAACTCGTAGATCCTGCGCAGCAGCCGCCGGTTGGTATTATATATGGCAATCGCCTCATCCAGCGCTTCATCGGTGATCGTTTTACCGGACCAGGTTTCCAGCTTTCCCTTCAGCACTTTGTATTCCGATACCGTCACATCTTTTGCGGTAGGCGCTTCGGGATAGTCGGTAAAAAACATATAATGGGTGAGCAGCGACGGGTTGGTATGCATCGCCACTTCGAATACATTAAACATCCACTGGCAGTCCTCTACATTCACAAAAGCATCCATGTAGTCGTAGACGCCGCTGAGGATCATATTGGTCATATTCTTTGCCGGGTAGCAAGAGGCATAAATCCACTTTGCGGAAACCACATCCGGCATCTGTTCCGCGATCAGCCGTACGGGAAGCATTCCCGCCGCATAAGCCAATTCTTCCGGCATATAGGTCGGACAATATCCCAGGACTTTGCCGCCTGTTCTCGCTTTCCAAGACCTGGCATAGTCGTGGCGGTTTTTGACCATCTGTTTGAATTGATCCAGTTTTTCCATTTTATTCACCTCCCTATGTTATTCCGTTCCGGCCAGCAAAGCAGCGCCGATTGCGCCTGCGAGCTGCGGGTCATACTCGCTTGTCAACGCGGTCGTCTTGAAGTCCCGCTCGATCCGTTTCGTGACGCCCTTGTTCTTCGCTAAGCCGCCGGTGAAACACAGTTCTTTGTACACAGAGAGTTCGCCCACATCCAGCGGCGCCAGTTTGCCGATCACGCTGGAGGCCCTTGTGGAAATCGCAAA
>WRNN01000224.1 GCA_009776595.1 Clostridiales bacterium | reverse complement strand
ATGAAGGAAAAGGAGTGAATAATTAATGGCTTATAGTGAAAAAGTAATGGACCACTTTTCCCATCCGCGCAATGTGGGAAAAATGGATGACGCCGACGGCGTAGGCGAGGTAGGAAACGCCCGCTGCGGCGATATAATGAAAATGTACATCAAGGTGGATGACGGTGTGATATCCGACGTGAGTTTTAATACCTTCGGCTGTGCTTCCGCGATTGCCACCAGCTCCATCGCGACGGAAATGATCAAAGGCAAGCCGATAGGCGAGGCGCTGGCGCTGACAAACCGGGCGGTAGTCGAGGCGCTGGACGGTCTGCCCCCGGCAAAGATCCACTGCTCCGTGCTGGCGGAACAGGCGGTAAAATCCGCGATTGTCGATTATTATAATCGAAACGGTATCGATTACGATAAAGAAGAATTCGCTTTATGCGACGACTGTGAACATTGTCAACTGGATTAACACTTAGGTGACTCGATGAAGAAAAAGGTAACCGGCAAGCAGTTTATCACCGAAATGTGCTTTGGCTGCGGCTGTCGTAACCCCATCGGGCTGCAGGGCCAATTTTATAATCTGGAGGGCGGCAAAACTGCCGCCCTGTTTCAGCCCGGAGAAGTGTTTCAGAGTTATCCGGAGCGCTTGCACGGCGGGATTACGGCTGCCATTTTGGATGAAACGCTGGGCCGGGCAATCCTTGCCCTGGAGCCGGACTGCTGGGCAGTCACGGCAGACTTAAGCATCCGCTATAAGAAGCCGGTCCCCTTGAATACGCCNCTTAAAGTCGTGGCGGAAGTGACGGAGAATAACCGCAGGCTCTTTCGCAGCAGCGGTGAATTGATCCTCCCGGATGGCGAGGTGGCAGCCTCCGCATTTGGCGTATATATGAAGCAGAAGCTGGATACGATCGCCAATGTGGAGGGCGTGGAATTGGATAAGGTTCGGATCGAGCAGGAGACGGACAAGCAGTTTATCGATTAAACGAAAATCATATAACATGGGGAAAATGTGTCCATGCGTGCGACGGCATATCAAACAAAGCTTCCATCCTTTCGGCCCATACCCACCGGCCTGATTTGGCTTCTTTTCTTCTTTGTTGTCTCCTGTTTTACCGTATTCCCTGCCGGGCAGGCGTATGGCGGCATAGCCGACGACGTCCGCGCGGTTTCTTTTGTGTTGATGGATGCGGATACGGGCCAGGTTTTGCTGGAAAGGGACATGCACGCCCAGCACAAACCCGCCAGCATTACGAAGATCATGACGACGATGTTGGCCCTGGAGAAGGGCGCGCCCGGCGATCTGGTTACGGTTTCCGAGGCGGCGGTAGCGGCCAACGCCAGTGACGGTTCCAGCGCCGGATTAATGCCCGGTGAGATCCTTCCCCTTGAAGAACTCCTCTACGCGGTTATGCTGGAATCCGCGAACGAAGCCGCGAATGCCGCGGCAGAATTCGTCAGCGGCTCGATGGAAGCTTTCGCGGCGTATATGACGGCGAAAGCCAAAGAACTGGGCGCGGAGAATACCCAATTCACCAATGCCAACGGGCTGAACGATGATCTCCACTATACCTCCGCCTATGATATGGCGCTGATTACGAAAGCTGCGATCCAAAACCCCCGCTTTCTGACCATCTGGGGGACCTATCAATCCTTCATCGAGCCGACGAATCTGCAAAGTATAAGGCGTGTCCTGAATAACAAGAACCGTCTGCTGACCCGCGGCTCCATGCCTTATGACGGTATCCTTGGCGGCAAGACCGGGTTCACCAGCGCTTCGCAGAACACGCTGGTCGAAGCGGCACAGCGGGATGGCAGGACCCTTGTCTGCGTGCTGATGCAAGGGCCGAGCGCCCTGGCGAATTTTCAAGACGCGATCAATCTCCTGGACTATGGCTTTGACGCCTTTCTGGCTTATACCTACGAAGATGAGGAATATGAGGATTCCCTTCCCTTTCTACTGCATGAAGAGTTGGCTTTCGAGGAAGTAGCCGTTGACTACAGCGAGCCGATAGAAAACCCGGACGGCAGCGTCTCCGTCCAGGTCGAAATCCATGTTCCGCCGGAAAGCGCGAATCTTATGCATACAGAAATCGCCGCGACGACGCTGACTACCGCCCCTCCGCCTTCTCCGGAACCAGAGCAGCCTTCGTTATATACTGTTGGGATATTCAGCGCTTTCCTTGACACGCTGCCGGGCTGGCTTGCTTTGCTCCTCCGGGTCCTTCTGAGCCTCTTTGCCGCTTTGTTCGTATTAGCCTGTGTTTTCCGCACACGGCGTTTGATCCGAAGACGAAGGCGGCTGCGGAGGAGGAGGCAGGCGGAAGCGCGGCGAAGGGCTTACCGGGAGCAATCCTATTGGAGCTGAGCTGAGCCGCCGCTCTCTGCCACCCGAACCCATAGTACGAATATTCTCCGTTTTTGTTGATTTAGCATTTTCTTTGCGATATAATGGGAAAAGTCCAAACCTGCTGATTTCCCTTTGCCATCCCGGCAGAGCGAAAATCCCGTTCAAGGGCGAGACTTAACAGATCATCAAGGTTCCCTTTCCTGCAAGCTTGCAGATTATGCGCCGGTAGCTCAGCTGGATAGAGCGGATGGCTACGGACCATCAGGTCGGGCGTTCAAATCGTCTCCGGCGTACTCAAAAAACCGCCCTACAAAGCCATTTGTGGAGCGGTTACTTTTTATTTGTATGGCGATTTATTCAGATTTAGCGCACTTTTAGCACACAACAGGTTAAATTACGAAGGGGCCTACTCCGTTCTCAGCGCGTCAATGGGATTGAGCATGCTGGCTTTTCGCGCGGGCGACCATCCAAACACAATACCGACAAGGGCTGAAAAACCAACGCCCAGAGATATTGCGGAAAGAGAAACGCGAAAATCTATGTCTATCGCCCGGCTTGCGACGTAGGAGATAAGCAGGCCCACTATCGTTCCCAATATACCGCCTATAACCGAAAGCATAATCGCTTCTATCAGAAACTGGAGCTGGATCAGAATAGGTTCGGCGCCCAGCGCTTTTTTTAATCCTATTTCCCTGGTACGCTCTATAACTGTCACCAGCATCATATTCATGATCCCGATACCGCCTACCAATAGCGCGATGGACGCGATGCCAACCAGGAGCGCAGTCATCATGCTTTGCATATCTTTCATGGTGTCCAAAAGGCTATCGAGATTCATCACCACAAAGCTTCGGTCATTGTAGTTGAATATTTCGTTCAATACCGCCTCTAAATCTTCAATAACCGTATCGGAAAGAATCGGATCGCTTAAATACACTTCAAAAGCCGAGATTCGGGAATTGTACGTCATTTTCAAAGCGTTTCTATAGGGAACTACAACAGAGCCCTTGGTTGAGTCCCCGGAAAACGCCGCCATGACCGCAAAGAGGCTTACGCTTTCCGAATCGGTTATGCCCACAACGGTATATTCTTTACCCGCCAGTATCACTGTTTTGTCTAAGGGATCCTCGCCGAAGAAAAGCGATTCGCTGAGATCGGAATCAATAATGCAAACGTTTGAATAGCCGCTCATATCGAGGAGATTCAGGGATCTGCCGCGGCTGATCGAGTCCGGGTTATACTTGAAATACAAATCGTTTCTGCCTTCGATTCTTACGTTATCTTCTACGACCCCGCCCCGCTGTACGGAACTGCTGGTCGTTACGCTGGGCGAAATGCCGTTTATATTGTCTAGCTGCTCAAGCAGGCGCATATCGTTGTCATTGAGGCCGCGTTTTAAGGCCGTGCCCGGCGCCTGCACCAGAAGCTTTCCGGCGCCGAGGGCGTCAAATCGTTCGTTTACTGAGGAAATGGCGCCCTGCATGACTGTGATCAGGGAAATAATCGCTGTGACGCCGATCAGGATGCCGAGAATGGTCAGAAAGGAGCGCATCTTGTTTTGCACGATATT
>WRNN01000223.1 GCA_009776595.1 Clostridiales bacterium | reverse complement strand
GGACAGGTTCCGTCAAATAATTGAAAAACACTATACAATATAAAGAGAGATATACTATAATGAGCAAAGACCGAGTCGAAAGTGAGCCGACATACTATGACGGCGTTCAGCCAACTGGAGTTTAGAATCTTGGATTGGGTCGCGAAGACCTTTCATAGCAGTTTTCTGGACGCGATAATGCCGGCTGTCAGCTTTCTTGCTGACGGCGCCTGGATATGGATCCTTTTTGCGCTGCTGTTTATGATCAGGAAATCCACCAGAAAGATAGGGCTTGCCGTAATCCTTTCCCTTCTGCTCAGTTTTCTGACCACGAATGTCATTCTCAAGCCCCTTGTCGCCAGGCCCAGGCCTTATGTTGTCAATCCTTCCATNACATTGTTGATCCCTGCGCCGGCGGACTATTCTTTCCCCTCCGGCCATACGCAGGCTTCCTTCGCTGCGGCAACGGCTATATCCCGCTTTATGAAGTGGCCGGGCAGGGCGGCGTTGCTCCTTGCGGCAGCGATAGCTTTCTCCCGCCTCTATCTTTTCGTCCACTTTCTTGGTGACGTCGCGGGCGGCGCAGCCATCGGCTATATTCTTGGGCGTATCGCTTACGCCATTGTCAGCGGCATGCGATACAGATATAACGCAGGGAAATTTCGAAAGAGAGTCAGAAAGCGGCTGAAGCATTAAGCGTATAGGATGCCTGCACCGGCAGCCCAAAGCGGCGCGGGCTTGACNATATCGCGGAACAGTATAAACTGCTATNGTGGAATGACATAGAAGAGATAAGGACGGATACGATACTATGGGAGAACAAGCTTTCGCCGCAAAACGAAGCGGCGCTGTCGACCTGCTTACCGGTGCGCCCTGGAAAAAGATTTTACGATTCGCCGTGCCCTTATTTATCGGCAATTTATTTCAGCAGTTCTATAATACGGCGGATTCCATCATTGTCGGACGCTTTGTCGGCCATATTGCACTGGCTGCGGTGGGCGTCAGCGGCCCTTTGATGTTTCTGTTGGTGTCCATATTTATGGGCGTCGCTATGGGCTCGGGTATTCTGATCTCCCAGTATTTCGGCGCCAGAAACGAAGCAGCCTTGCGCCGCACTATGCATACGGCCCTGGTGCTGGCCTTTTGGGCGGGGCTGATTTTATCCATTATCGGTTATGTACTCACTGTGCCCTTCCTGCGCTTTATGAATGTGCCGGAGGAAACCTTCGTTTCCGCGGAGGTCTATATGAAAATCATCTTTATCGGTGTTACCGCTATGATGATGTATAATATGCTGAGCGGCTTCATGCGCAGCTTGGGCAATTCGCGTACGCCTCTGTATATCCTTATTTTTTCCACATTGACGAATGTAGTACTGGATCTGCTATTCGTCGTCCCCATGGGTATGGGCGTCGCCGGCGCCGCCTGGGCGACGATTATCTCTCAGTTTCTGTCGTGCATTATCACGATTATCTCCTTGCATAGAACCAGCCCGCTGACCCGCATCGTGCTGAAAGAACTGCGGGTCGACTGGGACGCCACCAGGGAAATTATCAGGCTGGGCATCCCGACAGCGATCCAGCAGGGCGTTATGTCCGTCGGCGGCGTAGTCATTCAGGGCTTTGTCAATTCCTATGGTACGGCGATGATCGCCGGACACAACGCGGCGATGCGGGTGGATATGTTTGCCCTCATGCCGGTTATGTCCTTCAGTATGTCCATGGTTTCCTATACCGGACAGAATGTGGGCGCCGGGCAGATGGACAGGGTTTATCTGGGCGCGAAACAGGGGATGACGCTCTGTATAAGCTTTATCGCCTTTATGTCGTTTGTTTTGTACTTTTTCGGCCAGTATGTGNTGCACTTATTCACTGACGATGTACAGACATTAGCNGCAGGCGTCATGATCATCCGCACGGTGTCGCCGTTTTACATTTTCATGGCGGCGGGCCAGATGCTGGGTGGCGTGATACGAGGCTCGGGGGAGACGATGAGCCCCATGCTGAATGCCCTGATGACCAACATTTTCGCCCGTATCCCGCTGGTTTTTCTACTCAGCTACCTGCTGCCCGGGGCGCAGGGTATCTATCTGAGTCAGGTTGGCGGTATGGCTTTTGGCCTGGTCCATATGCTCTACATTTACAGCAGGGGCAGCTGGAAAAAGAAGGCTTTAGAAAGAATTGACTTCCTGCAAAGAGGCAAAACAGATTCGCCTGCCGCGGAGGAAGCCGGGAGGCTGCAGAAAGCGGAGGAGCCGCTGCAAGCGGAGAAACTGCCGGAAGTATAAAGGAGGGAATTATTTATGGTAAAGATGGAGAAGAAAGTGATTCAACTGAGCGATTCCGTGTGGCAGATTCAGGATACGAACAATGGCATTATGTCTGTGAACTGTTTCCTGATCGCGGGGAAGGAAAAAGCGCTGCTGGCGGACACCGGCTTCGGCGAAGGCAGCTTGAAGGAGGTCGTGGAAGGGCTGACAAACTTGCCTATTGTACTGGTCAATACCCACGCGGACGGCGACCACGTCCTCGGGAATAAGCAGTTCGGCCTTGCGCATATGCATCCGGCTGAATTCGACCGTTATCATCGGGCGGTAGGCTATGACGCGCCGGTGGAGGCGCTTTGGGAAGGAGACGTGCTGGACATCGGCGGACGGCGCTTCGAAGTGATCCTGGTTCCCGGCCATACGCCGGGCAGTATCGTTCTCCTGGACAGGGAGAACCGGCTCCTGCTGGGCGGCGACAGCGTCCAGGGGGGGACGATCTTTATGATCGGTCAGGGCAGGAACATGAGCGGCTATATCGCCAGTATGCGGAAGCTGAAAGGAATTCAGGATCAATTTGATACGGTTTATACCGGACACGGGCATGTGCTGGAAGGCAGCGGAATCCTGGATGAACTCATCGATGGCGCTATCAAGATATATCATGGCGAAGTCGAAGGGAAAGCAATGGAAAGAAAGATTGAGAATTTGGAGGGAAAGACCTACGCGGTAGGCAGAGTGACGTTNCTGTACACCTAAGCGGCGCCGCTCTTCGGGAAAAGGCGCTGCCCATGCGGAAAGCGGATAGTTATGCGGATAGTTAAGTAAAAGGGGGAAAGAATCATGACAGTTAAAGAATCACTGTATTCACGGCATTCGACACGGGCTTTTCTCTCCACACCCGTTGAAAAAGCCAAGCTAGACGCCATTTTGGAAGCGGCGGCGCGCACGCCCTCCTGGGCGAATTCCCAGCCCTGGGATGTGTTCGTCGCCACCGGCGCCACGCTGGAACGGATACGTCAGGCTTACGCCGGGAAGTATGCGCAGAAGACGGAGGCAAGCCCTGAGACGCCCCGCCCGGCGCAGTGGCCGGAGTCGTCAAAGAAGAACCAGGCGGTACTCCACGCGGATATGGAACGGGATTGCGGGGAGGCCAGAAGTCAATTCGGCGCCCTGAATCAGGCTTTGTTTAACGCGCCTGCAGTGATCTATATCGCGATGGACAAGATGCTGTCCGAATGGTCGCTTTATGACATTGGCGCCTATACGCAGAGCATTATGCTGATGGCGGACGAACTGGGGCTTGCTACGATCCCGGCGATAACGCTCATGCTCTTTCCCGATGTACTCAGGCAGGAGCTGAAGATTCCGGAGAATTTGAAGCTTACGATCGGCATTGCCATCGGTTACGTCGATAAGGGGAACGGCATTAACAATCTGGTCAGCAGCAGAAAGCCTTTTGACGAAACGGTACGCTACCTGGAGTAGTACGACGCGCGGAAAGCGGAAGCACAAAATCACAGGCAAAGACGCCGGTTGTACCGCAAAGGTATGGCCGGCGTCTTTCATTTTTCTGCTGCTTATACAAGCAGGAGTATAGTCCGAAATTGAAAGAACGAAGTCAAAAGAATCTTTACATGGTATAATTTTAGTCATGGAAGTTTAATTGC
>WRNN01000222.1 GCA_009776595.1 Clostridiales bacterium | reverse complement strand
CGCCGACCTGGAGCCGTTTGTCGCGGCGGACTTCTGCCGCCGCCTGTTTGAAGAAGTAGAGTAATACGGAATGTAAATATACGCCGCCTACCTGTTTCGACATAGCAAAAGTGTATAAACGTTTGATTTCCCAGCGCGCCGAAGTACAAAAGACCCCTGTCGCAGATACGCTTGTGCAGGTATATACGTCGTGGATAAGCGAAAAGATAGATAATTACAATTCGAGTATGTTTTATGAGAATCCTCACTACATTTACGAATCCTATGCGGCGGGAATTGTTTTGTAACAGATTTGACGGCACCTTTTGTATATCGATTATGAAGGCGGAGTGATGTCTCCGGCAGAAGCGATTCTGGCTGCGATGCTCAGGAATAAATATGAACCAGGTTAGCATACTTGCTTATGACGCCAATGGGAACAAGGTAGGGACGGAAAAAAACACGAAGTATATCGCCTTTGGGCAGAGCAAATGTAAAGCAAAGATGGGGTAAAGGGCAACAACCGCCGAGGACGCGAACCCTCGGAATACTGACAAACGCCGCACAGACAGTTGTTGATGGGCTTGTAGCAGATGGTAAACAATGGCTGAGTCAAAAAGCAGTGGAAGCATGGGATTTGGCTAAAGGATTATTAAGTGCCGGCGAATTCACAGGCCTAACAATGACCCTTACTGATGCTCAGACCTCAACCAGGGCGAGATACGGCGATAACCCGACCCTCATATATTTATTCAAATACTCTCTGATCTTTCCATTAAAGTTAAGTAAGAAGTGAGCATTATGAAAAAAGAACAAGTATTGCATCTGGTTTACGATCTTGACTGGTCTTTACCTGAACACATTCAGAAAAATGCGATCACCCAGCTAACAAATGTGGATCCCGATCTTTGTGATTTGCTAGTACAACCCAGGTTGAAATCTACTTGGTTAAATGCAACGAAAGTAATAAAATGTATCGGATATCCGAAGAATATAAAAGCAATTCCAAGCCTCATTTGGTTATTACAAGACTTAAGTTGGCCAGGCGTACCAAATGCGATTGACATCATGAAAGAGATTGATACGTATATATTGGTTCCGTTGCTGGAACAAAGCATAAAAAAAGCATACCATGATAACGATTCGCTATGGTTAGCAGGTATTAAAGAGTTTATTAGTAGCACGAGCATAATTGCTAACGATTTTAGCGAAAAGGGCGTATTGGAATTGTTATCATTTGCAGATTGGTAATCTGGTTATAGAAAACATACGACAGACACCCGTGCAAATCTTTGAAAAAACCAGTTTTCTGTCATCGTATCTGGCAGAAATATTGAAGCTATTTATTGCGTTCAACTCGGCACTCTGCGTCACATGCAAACTATAGTTTGCATCCTTAGCCAGCTTTAATAGAGTGTGACCTCAAATATCCGCAGAAGGCACATATCTTGCGGCACACAATGCTTTCAGCATCTTCTCCAAAGCGGGATGCCACAAAACAAGGCGTTTACCCTGCGACCATTTCTTAAGGCGGATCTCATATCCAACAAACTGTCATTAGAGAGTCTACGCCAATATCGCCATCGTGACCACACCTTTCGGATGCTAAAAACAGTATAGCAGAAAAAAAGCTTAAATATATGGATAAGCCAAAAAAAGACTGATGCTTGATGTTCAGTAAAAATACTTGACAAGACTGACGCAGGCGATTATCATTGCATATAGATCAAACAGGTGTGGGGTCTGTAGTTATGAAAGACATCGTGAGGCGCGCATTTCTCCTGGATTACTATGGACCGCTGCTGACGGAGAAGCAGCGGGAGGCCTACGAGTGGTATTTTCAGCAGGACTTGTCACTGGGCGAGATCGGCGAAGCGGTCGGCGTATCGCGGGGCGCGATATATGACCTGGTCAGCCGTACCGACGAGAAACTGGAGCGCTTCGAAAGGGCGCTGGGCCTTATCGCCGCTGATGAAAAGCAGCGGGAATCCCGCGAGGCCCTGGCTCTCCGGTTTACACGATGGAAACAAGCGCACGGCGACAACTTGGATGATGAGGCAAAGCGCGAACTGGACGAATTGATCGGCCGGCTGGACGAGTAACTGATACTGAGCGCTCGGGCATGAGGAAAATATCGTATGGCATTTGAAAGTTTATCCGAAAAACTGCAAACCGTATTTAAGAAGCTGCGGGGAAAAGGCAAGCTGTCTCCCCAGGACGTCGACGAGGCGATGCGGGAGGTACGGATGGCCCTGCTCGAAGCGGACGTCAACTTCAAGGTCGTCCGAAACTTTGTGGCGCAGGTCAAGGAGCGGGCTACCGGGTCCGAGGTGATGGAGAGCCTGACGCCCGGCCAGCAGGTGGTGAAGATCGTCAATGAGGAACTGACCGCGCTGATGGGCGATAACCCCTCCCAGATCACAAATGCGGGCCGGGGGCCTACCGTGATCCTGATGGTGGGACTGCAGGGTTCCGGCAAGACGACGTCCAGCGCCAAGCTGGCGCGCTACTTCAGGAAGCAGGGCAGGCGGCCGATGCTGGTCGCGTGCGATATATACAGGCCCGCCGCGATCAAGCAGCTCCAGGTACTGGGGCAGCAGTTGGACATCCCCGTATTTTCCCTGGGAGATCAGGTCGCCCCCGCAGATATCCTCAAAGGCGCATACGCCGAAGCGGAACGTCAGGCGCTGGATCTGCTGATAGCCGATACAGCCGGACGCCTGCATATTGACGAGGCGATGATGGAGGAGTTGACCGCGATCAGCGAGGCGGTCAAGCCGCAGGAGATTCTGCTGGTGGTGGACGGGATGACCGGCCAGGACGCGGTGAAAGTCACCGAAAGCTTCAACGAGCGCCTGGCGCTGACCGGCGTCGTCCTGACCAAACTCGACGGCGATGCCAGGGGTGGCGCGGCGCTTTCGGTCAAGGCGGTGACGGGCCAGCCGATCAAGTTTGTCGGTATGGGCGAAAAGACGGACGCCCTGGAGCAGTTTTACCCCGACCGGATGGCCTCCCGGATACTGGGCATGGGCGATATCCTTAGCCTGATCGACAAGGCCCAGGAAAACGTCGATATCAAGAAAGCCCAGGAGATGGAGCAGCGTCTCCGCAAGGCGGAGCTGACCCTGGACGATTTTCTGGAGCAGATGCAGCAGATGAAAAACATGGGGCCACTGGACCAGATACTCGGTATGCTCCCGGGAGCGGGCCGGATGAAGGGAATAAAGGACATCCAGGTCAACGAAAAGGACATGGCTCATGTGGAGGCCATCATTCGCTCCATGACGCCGGAAGAGAGGCGCAGGCCGCAGATCATCAACGGCAGCCGACGGCGGCGGATCGCGGCGGGGAGCGGGACGGGCATTTCGGATGTTAACAGGCTCCTGAAGCAATTTGAGCAGATGCAGAAAATGATGAAGCAGTTTGGTCAAATGGGAAAGAATATGGGCAAAATGGGCATGCGCATGCCATTTTAGGGCGAAGGCGGCGCAGTATGACGGAAAGAGGACGAGTATCCGGTTTGGCGAAGTAATTTTTTCGCCAGACAAGGCGCCAAGGAAAGCCGGTGAGGGAGCGTACCCAAACGTACGTGACCGAACCGGACGACGCAGGCGGCGCAGTATGACGGAAAAAGTACAAGCCAAAGGAGGTGAGAATGAATGGCAACAAGGATACGTTTACGCAGGATGGGAGCAAAGAAGGCGCCCTTTTACCGCGTCGTCGTAGCGGACTCCCGCTATCCCAGGGACGGTCGCTTTATCGAGGAGATCGGCTACTATGACCCAACCAAAAATCCCTCGCTGATCAAAATCGACGAAGAACGCGCCAAATACTGGATGGGGACCGGCGCACAGCCTTCTGACACAGTCAGGACGCTGATGGTCAGGGTCGGTATACTGCCGGAAAGCGCGCTGAAATATGCGGAAGCGCCCAAA
>WRNN01000221.1 GCA_009776595.1 Clostridiales bacterium | reverse complement strand
ATGGATCGTGTAGGCGGTCTTCAGCCGCTCAAAAGGCAGGCCCTGAAGGAGGTATGCGCGGAAAAGCGCGTCGGTCTCTGTTTCCCGCCAATCCTCGTGCAGGAAGCCCTGATAGGCGTACATCTCTCCGTACAGTGCGATGGATCGTGTAGGCGGTCTTCAGCCGCTCAAAAGGCAGGCCCTGAAGGAGGTATGCGCGGAAAAGCGCGTCGGTCTCTGTCTCCCGCCAATCCTCGTGCAGGAAGCCCTGATAGGCGTACATCTCTCCGTACAGCGCGACGGCCCCTTTCGCGTCCAGGTTTTGCGCGAGGATCTCCTCCGCGGACAGATCAAAGCTCTCCGCCAACTGCGCATACAGGACCGCTTGATCCGGGGCTATGCCTTCGTCCTGAAACGCGGCTAAGCTACTCTCCTGAATCCCAAAGGCTTCCGCCACCTGCTGCGCCTCACTGCCGCTCAACCCGGAAAAGGGCGTTTCTCCCCCGTAAACGCGCCCGAGCGCCTGCGATAGCGGGCCTTCTTCCCTGCCCGGCTGCGGCCCTGGTGCTGCTTCGGCTCCCGCCTCGCTTTCAGGAATCTGCAGGGGCGTATACCGGTATTCGTCGGGATCCTGCTCTGTCATATACTCCTTTGCCGCGTCATGCAGCGGCTGTTCCTCTAAGATGCTTTCCAGCAGTTGGTCCCGATACTCGTCGGTATAGATGTACGCCTTGCCTGCGTCCCTTCGAAGAAACGAGAAACCGTGCGTTATGGGAAACAGTCCTGACAACGGGCTTGACAGAATACCTGGAAAAAGCGCAAAGCTATAACGTCGCCGAACCAAAGGAAGAACAGCAACCTGCTCTACCGGAAACGCCAGCGGAACGATGGCTTGACCAGAGTTATGAAACAGATCGCTTCATCATCAAGTATAAAGACCCCAGCCCAGCCCCGGCGATAGAAAGCGCCCTGAGAAGTAAGGAGCTGGTTGAAAGAGTCATGAGACTGGAAGCCGTCGTCGATAGGCCGGTATCCAGCCGCTTATCCTCCATCGCCATCCTGACCACCGAACGTACTTTGACAAGAGAAGAGCTGGAGGAAGAACTCGGTAGCGAGGCGCTGCTGGAAATCGAAAGCATCCAGCCGGACTACGAAATGATGTTTTATGCCGAAGTGCCGGATGCGAAGGGCCTTTTGGCTGAGGAAATTGCTAGGCAGCCCAGGGGAAACGCAGGCGCTATCCTTGTCGCCCTGCTGGATACCGGTGTGGATACAGAGCATCCGGACCTGCAAGGCAAACTTGCCCCCGGCTGGGACTTTGTCAACAACAGCCCTGAGGTAAACAGCACAGAATGGTACTATGACCAGGGACACGGGACAAGCATGGCCGGCGCGATATCCTCCTTCGGCGCGACAGTCCTGCCCTTGAAAGTCTTTCAGGGCGGCAAAGCCTACACCAGCGATATCCTTGCCGCCATCGCCTGGGCGGAAGGACAGGGGGCACAGATCGCGAACATGAGTTTCGGCAGCCGCTTCTATAACCCGGCGCTGGAAGAGGCGATGGCTGCTTCTCCTATGCTGTTTGTCTGTGCTACAGGAAATATGCTGGTAAACCTCGACAAATACCCCGTTTATCCGGCCTCTTTCGACCTGCCCAATATACTGTCTGTAGCTTCTGTGGACGAAGGGGATAAGCTGGCGCGCTTCTCTAACTATGGAACTGGAAGCGTAGACATCGCTGCCCCTGGTGTGAATATAACCGTCCCCTGGTTGGAGGGTATGACAATAGAGACCAGAGGCACCTCCGTGAGCGCGGCCATCGTCTCCGGCAGCGCGGCAAAGGCATTATCAGCCTATAGCGCCCTCGACGCGGCAGGGCTGAAAGAACGGATGATTCAGTCAGGCGACAGCATAACCGGACTCATGGACAAAGTAGCCTGCGGCAGGCGGCTGAACCAGGACTATGCTGCCTCAGGCAAGCCCTTGCCGAACACGACGGTTCTGGATATACCCGACCCCGACCCGATCCCGGATGTGATGCTGGAGGAAGAGATCGAGGAAGAGTACGAGGAATTCGGCGCCGATGGCCTGATCACCTACCGCACGCCTATGCCCACCGCAAGGGAGGGCCTTGGGGTCGTGGCTGTCGGCACAAAGCTCTATGCCATAGGCGGGCAGTTAAATACGACCTACTACAACAACGTAGAGATCTATGATACCACAACCGACACTTGGACTACCGGCCAGGACATGCCGTATGGCGTCAGCTATTTCTCCTGTGTAGCAGTGGGAACGAAGATTTATTGCTTCGGTGGCTATGACGGAGACTTCCGCAACTATGTGCAGGTCTACAATACGGAAAATCCAAGCAACCCATGGAGTGTCTTGAGCCCTTCCGGGGCTGCTTTTCCTGCCCTGATGGGTACGGCGGCAGTCGAATACGGCGGGAAGATCTATATAAGCGGTGGCTACAACGGAAAGTTCCAAAGCTCTGTCTACGAATATAATATCGCGGGTAATAACTGGTTTACCAGGACGAACCTGCTAAGCGAGAGAGCGTACCACAACGCTTTTATTTATAACAACCAGATGTATATCGAGGGTGGCGCGAGCAGTTTGAATGGTTATTATGTACAGGTTGAAGAAGTCTACAATCTCAGCAATTTTTCACCCGATACAAACGGTATAAGTCGTGTTTATGGAATGAACGCTGCAGTGATCATTAAGGATAACCGGCTGATCATCATGGGCGGCAGCAATTACTTAACTAAAGAGTATACGAACGCAATCACGCAACGCAATATGCTTTTTTCGAATATTTCATATTCCAGAAAACATGTCATGACGTCGCCCCGTGCTTCCTTGGGCGCGGCGATGGTGGATGGCATAGTCTACATGATAGGCGGACGAAACGACCAATATGTTTACAACACCGTGGAAGCTCTGGAAGCCGGCTATACCTATCTTGCCGGAATGCCCCAGAATTTACTTAACTTTACGGTAATCGAACTTGCGGGGTATATCTATATCGCCGGTGGGACAGACGCCTTAACCAACCAAACGTCAAGAAAGATGTACGCCTATAACATCCTGAATAAAACCTGGCAAGTAAGGGCTGATCTGCCAGGAACATCTTCCATGCTCATCAGTTCGGTATATGGAAAATTGTATCTGTTCAGTAACGATGCTTACGCGCGCATATACGAATACGACCCACACACAAACCTGTGGACGGAAATTGCTCAAGCCATAAACTATTATTCACATGTCCAAGCGTTGAACGGAGAAATCTACGCTTTCTCATCAGGTAGCACAGAAGTAGACGTCTTTAACCCTCTGACGCAAGAATGGCAGCAAATCGCTTCACTACCCGATATTTCGTACATCATTGGTACTGCCGTATTAGGTGGAAAGATCTATTTATCGGTATTTGAAAATAGCTTGCTATGTTATGACACGGATAAAAAAGCCTGGGCAATACTGAGTATTGATTATACACCATACTTTTTAGCTCCGGTTTATCGAGACATGTATTTGCTTGATGCATATTCTGCAAGCAACAGTGAGGATATACATAATGTATATCGCTATTCGCCGGATGAAAACATAGTAACCTACTACGCCAGCTTTTCCCATGAGTACCAGTACTTCCATCAAATATGCACAGTGAACAATAAGCTCTATATCTTTGCCGGGACAGATTCTACAAGCGGCGCCCAAGCCGTCGTCGAATACATGCCCTCTGTAAGCCCTTGGGCAAAAAAAACGCATCCTTCGTTCAATAATGATTGGCTGTCTCATAAACAAATGGCCGATGGCGTGATCCAAAATCATCTGTATTTGGCTGGCGGATATGGATTTTCCAATAGCAGTAATACATGGGCTTATCAAAATACTTTACTGGAATACAACATTGCCGACGATTCCTGGACAAAAAAA
>WRNN01000220.1 GCA_009776595.1 Clostridiales bacterium | reverse complement strand
AACAAAAACCAAGCTGTAGGGGACGGCGTCCTCGACGTCCCGTTTGAATTGTGGGTGCAGCTCACTTTAGTAACTTAGGAACGCAAAGCGCGAACAAAAAATAAAGTTGTAGGGGACGACGTCCTTGACGTCCCGCTTGTATTGCAGGCGCAGCTCACTTTAGACTATTTAAGAGGTGATATAATAATTATTATGAAGAAACGAGGTGAAACATGTATCGTTCACATGTACTGATTTGTGATGGAAACAGCTGCGCGGCGTCGAACAGCGCCAAGCTCATCGACACTCTGAATCGGGAGCTTATAGCAAATAACCTACAAGATGAAGTAAAAGTGGTCAGCACAGGTTGTTTAGGNCACTGTTCCGAGGGCCCGAATATGGTCATTTACCCTGAAGGCTGCATATACGTAGGCGTAGATGTCAAAGCTATTCACGAAATTGTAAAAGAACACTTGGAGAAAGGCAAGATAGTCACCCGGTTGCTCCGCAAAGAGACCAGTCCTTCGCAGGTTGTAACAACAATAGAGAAAACGTCTTTCTTTAAAAAACAGCTGCGAATCGCATTGAGAAACTGCGGTATTATCGATCCGGAAGACATCTTTGAGTATATCGCCATGGATGGTTATCAAGCCCTGGGCAAGTGCTTGACAGAATATACGCCGGAGCAAGTCATAGACATAGTCCTGGCTTCCGGATTAAGGGGACGCGGCGGCGCGGGTTTCCCCGCCGGACGCAAATGGCAGCTGACCGCTCAAAACGCGTCAGATGAAAAATATGTATGCTGTAACGCTGATGAAGGGGATCCCGGCGCCTTTATGGACAGATCGGTACTTGAAGGGGATCCGCACGCTTTGCTTGAAGCCATGGCTATTGCGGGTTATGCAATAGGTTCAAACCAAGGATATATCTATGTAAGAGCAGAATATCCCGTCGCGGTTAAACGACTTGAGATAGCTATAGCGCAGGCAAGAGAACAGGGCCTTTTGGGCGAGAACATCCTTGGAACAGGCTTTTGTTTCAACCTGGATATACGTCTGGGCGCGGGCGCGTTTGTATGCGGCGAAGAGACAGCACTGATGACCTCGATCGAGGGCAAACGGGGCGAACCCAGACCCAGGCCGCCGTTCCCCGCTAAAGAAGGGGTATTCGGACAGCCCACCTTACTTAACAACGTGGAAACATATGCTAATGTACCAAGAATAATCCTCCTGGGCAGCGAGTGGTTTTCCTCCTTGGGCACAGAAAAAAGCAAGGGCACAAAGGTCTTTGCGCTGGGTGGTAAAATCAATAATACCGGTCTGGTGGAGGTCCCGATGGGCACAACGCTGGCTGAGGTTGTTGAGGACATAGGAGGCGGCATACCGGGCGGTAAGAAATTTAAAGCGGCTCAGACCGGCGGGCCGTCAGGGGGCTGTATCCCCGTTTCAAAACTTAATATTCCGATAGATTACGACAACCTTCTGGAGGTTGGCTCTATGATGGGTTCCGGCGGACTGATAGTCATGGATGAGGATAACTGCATGGTGGATATCGCCAAATTCTTCCTCGAATTTACTGTTGATGAAAGCTGCGGCAAGTGTTCTCCCTGTAGGATCGGTACTAAACGCATGTACGAAATACTGGAGCGAATCACAGAGGGAAAGGGCGAACAGAAGGATCTGGACAAATTAGAAGAACTCTGCAGTCATGTAAAGATGAATTCCCTNTGCGGNCTTGGCCAGACTGCNCCAAACCCGGTCCTATCGACGATGAAGTATTTCAGGGATGANTATGAAGCCCATGTATACGATAAACAATGTCCCGCGCGCGTTTGTAAGTCACTTTTACAGTANTTTATAAGAGCGGAAAAGTGTACGGGCTGCACGGTCTGTACAAAGGTTTGTCCGGTAGGCGCAATCACCGGTGAACGTAAAAAGCCGCATGTTATCGATACTAAGCTCTGCATCAAATGCGGCGAATGTATCCGCAGCTGTAACTTTGACGCGATCGTTGTGCAGTAGGAGGACAAAATGGAAAAAATGATTAACTTAAAAATAAACAATATAAGCGTAAGCGCGCCTGAAGGGACAACGATACTGGAAGCCGCCCGCCTGGCGGGGATAGAGATCCCGACCCTCTGTTATTTGAAAGAAATTAACGCCATAGCCGCCTGTCGGATCTGCGTGGTAGAGGTTAAAAATTCAAAAACTCTGGTGGCGGCTTGTGTTTATCCTATAACTGAGGGTATGGAGGTATACGCCTCGTCCCCTGCTGTCTTGAAATCGCGGAAGCTTACACTGGAATTAATATTATCAACCCATAAGAGGGAATGCCTCTCTTGTATAAGAAGCGGCAACTGTGAGTTACAGAAGCTCTGTAAAGACTTTAAGGTGGATGAGGAAGATCGCTTTGACGGCGCAAATCCCGTATACCCTGTGGACGACAGCGCCGTACATATGAAAAGGGATGATAACAAGTGCATACTGTGCCGCCGCTGCATAGCGGCCTGTGCGAAATGGCAGAATGTCTCGGTGATCGGCGCTAACGACAGGGGTTTTAATACCCACGTCGGCTGTGCTTTCGATGAAAATCTGGGCAATGTCTCCTGCGTATCCTGCGGCCAGTGTATAGTTGTCTGCCCCACGGGCGCCATCTATGAGAAGGATGAAACAGACAAAGTCTGGGCGGCTCTGGCCGACCCGGATAAACATGTGATTATCCAGACCGCGCCCTCCATTCGCGTTACCTTGGGCGAGTGCTTTGGTTATCCTGTCGGAACCAACGTGCGCGGAAAGATGGTTGCGGCTTTGAGGCGGATGGGCTTTGACGGCGTATTTGATACGGACATCTCGGCTGATCTGACCATTATAGAAGAAGCCCATGAATTTATAGACAGGGTGCAAAACGGGGGCACATTACCGTTAATTACCTCCTGTTCTCCCGGTTGGGTTAAGTTTTGCGAACATAGATATCCCGAGTTTATACCAAATCTTTCGACCTGTAAATCCCCCCAGCAAATGTTCGGCGCTATTGCAAAATCCTGGTATGCCAAGCAAATGAACATAGATCCAGACAGCATATTCGTAGCCAGCGTTATGCCCTGCACCGCTAAGAAATTCGAGGTGGGTCGGGACGCCGAAACGAAATATGGATACTCGGATGTGGATGTAGCTTTAACAACCAGNGAAATCGGGCGCATGATCGACCGNGCTGGTATTCGTTTCACAGAACTGCCCGACGAGGAATTTGACGATCCCCTCAAGGATTCAACAGGCGCCGCGGTAATCTTCGGCACAACGGGCGGAGTTATGGAAGCCGCGCTGAGAACGGCGGCGGATGAATTGACCGGCGAGGATTTAAATGAACTCGACTATTCGGAAGTACGCGGCACACAGGGCATTAAAGAGGCAGTATACAATATCGCCGGAATGGAAGTGCGCGTGGCGGTGGCAAACGGTTTGATGAATGCGACGAATCTGCTTGAGNCCATCAAGAGCGGGGAAAAGTCATANCATTTCATAGAGATCATGGGCTGTCCGGGCGGTTGTATCAACGGCGGCGGTCAACCTGTCCAACCGGCTTCCGTCAGGAACTTTGTAGATTTAAAGTCTGTACGAGCCGCGGCTCTATATGAGGCTGATAAAGGTATGACTATACGCAAATCTCATGATAATCCGTTGATGAAGAAGCTTTATGACGAGTTTCTCGTAAAACCCGGATCAAGTAAAGCCCATGAGCTGTTGCATACACATTATCGAAAACGGGATAGATTCTGAGCGCTGAATACTAGAACTGTTGAAGTTTCAACAATCTCGTAGGGCGGGGGCTCTGCTCCCGCCGTTCAACAGCCCGTTGCATAAGGTCTGCTTGCAAATCGCGGCTGCGATTTGAGCAGCACCATTTACAGTAGCTTTCACCAAATCAGAGATTTGGGAAAGCCT
>WRNN01000219.1 GCA_009776595.1 Clostridiales bacterium | reverse complement strand
GAGACCTGGGACACGGCGCTGGAGGAAATGGTGGAATCCATGGGCGGGGATATCGTAGTGGACGAGCTGGACAACGGCACGAGCTACTACTGGAACAACATTATCCCGCAGCAGGACCGCCTGATGGCGATCGGCCTGAGGTACCTGGGGCGCCCGAAGAACCCGATCAAGGACAACAACTGGAGACGCCGCCCGCAGCATATCTTTGAGCTGGCGGAGGACTACAATGTAGACGGCGCGCTGATCGTAAAGCAGATCTATTGCCACCTGCACGGCACAGACAACTACGCGGTGTGGAAGATCCTGCGGGAGCGCTATATCCCCTATCATTTCTTTGAGAGGGATACGACGCTGCCGATAGAAGATACGAGGCTGCGTCTGGAATCATTTATGAATATGCTGAAGCCCGGGCTGACCCATTTGGCAGGCTGGCATAAGGTATACGGTGAATAAAGGGGGTCGCTGAAGAATGGCGAAAGGACAAAAATGGGAAACCAGGCCCTTGGACTTCTGGAACAAGGCAAAGGAACTCCGGGCAGGCTGGCAGAAATCCATAGAGAGCAAAGAAAAGGTCGTTGGACAAGGCAATACCTTTGATTTGAGTTTTGACTGGCAGGCGGCGTTTCCGGCCGTAACCGTTATCGAGGACAACCCCGTGGGATCCATGATGCAGAACAAGAATGAGCCCTATGCCCGGAAGGCCAGGCTGGCCAGCGAAGTCCGGGGCTGGGGCCGCGAGATCTGCGGTTATCAGGGCAACTGCTGGGGAGCCCAATTCCTGGGCTATATCGACGACGGAACAGCCTGGCCGGATCGCAAGTTTGTGATACCTATGCCCTGTGTGTGCGACCAGCACGCGAAGAGGGGACAGCAGGCCAGGGACTTTGAGAATATGCCCCAGTGGATGGCGGACAGGTTAATCTATTTCGGCGAATATGATGAAGAACGCGAAAAACCCATGTTGGAGCACAAGGTCTATTGTAACTTCCGGATCATTAACGACATGGAGCGTATCTTCGGTCAACAGTTTGATGAAGAGGAATGCGCCAAGCTCATGGCGGGCAGCAAAGAAGTCAGGGACTATTCCAGAGAGATCTCCTACCTGATGGCGCGGACGATCCCCTCGCCGCTGTCGGTGAAGGATCTGTATTCGGTCTACACCATCGGTGGCCTGACGAAGATCGATCCCGATGCGACGGTACAATTCTGGAAAATGGTCCGTGACGAAGTGAAGTGGCGGGCGGAGAATCAGATTGCCGCGGTAGGCAACGAACAGTTCCGTTTCATCGAAGCCCATCCGCCTTCCTGGCATTACATGAAGTATTACCGCTATCTGGAACAGTATGGCGCGATCTGCCTGGGTTCCGAGTATTCCCACGGCGCCGGCAGCAACTATGAAGTGAAGCCGGACGGCAGCATCGAATTACGCGAAGACAAGACGTATCCGGATGATATGGAAATGACCACCAGGGAGGATATTATCCGCGTTGGCTCCGGCGCGCTGGCCAGGCCGGCGGGCGGCTTCAAGACCAACGAATACATTTATCGGGACAGGATTGTCCAGTTCGCGAAATTTATGCAGGCGGACGGGGCGCTGCTGGCGATCTGGCGTCATGGCGTAGGCTGCACGCTGACCCGCAAGGAGCAGGCGATGTACCTTAGGGACGCCGGCCTCAACGTTATACATTATGAAGGAAGCCAGCCCGGCGACAGGACGGATCTGGATGAAAAGCGCCTTCTGGATCAACTGGATACCTGGATGCAGAGCCAGGGCTTGCGCAAAGTTACAGAGTAAGGAGGGAGTCGAATGATAACTGCAGGGATCGACGTAGGCATTGCCTATACTAAGGCGGTCGTATTGAAAGACGGCAAAGTCGCCGGTAAGGCTTGCGGGCTTTCGGGCGGCGCCAAACGCCCGGCCAATGTACAGGCGATTTATGATAAGGCCCTGGCGGAGGCGGGCGTAAAGGCAGCCGACGTGGAGAAGGTTTTCGCTACAGGCAAGGGCAAATTTGACGTGAGTTTTGCCGACGACAGGCTGACCGAGGTCATCACCGCCGCCCAGGCGGCCAGGTTGACGACGCCGAAGGTCACTACGGTGATCGACGCCGGTGCGGATGAGATCGTGGTCGGCGTCGTAGAGGGCGAGAAAATCAATGAGTTCGTCTTGAACCAGAAGTGTGCGGCAGGTCTCGGCCTCTTTCTGGAGGGCATGGCGGAGCGCTTCGACATGACGGTCGAAGAGCTGGGCGCTCTGGACGGCCCGCTTTCTGTGACGGTGAACGAAGGTTGCATCGTGTTTGCGGAGCTGGATGCGCTGAGCCTGGCCAACCGGGGAACCGACCTGAAGGAAATCGGGAAGGCCTTGAACGAAGCCTGCGCCTGGAGGGCCAGCATGACGATCAACGATATCTACAAGCAGAACAAGGACTGTGTCGTCCTGATGGGCGGCCTGGTGAAGAATGGCGCCTTCCTGAAAGCGCTGGAGAGGATCGCGGGGGTCAAATTTGTGATACCGGAGGATCCGGTGTATGCGGGCGCCATCGGCGCCGCGTCGCTGGCGGCAGCTGGTTGATACGGACACAAAGCTAAAAAAGTTTGTGCCCGGAGATAAAACAGGTTATCGTGCAGCGGGGGAGTGATTCCCCCGCTGCATTGCTGTTTAGCTCAAGGTTTGTATAAGGTTTATATAATAGCAAGAAAAACCACAGAAATCATGGAAATAACTGACAATCCAACTGTATATGCATATTTTGGCATACAACCGGTTTATAAAATGGAAATCTGCGAATTAGCACAGAGATTGTCGCTTTTCAAAACAAAAAACGGAACAGGAATACAGTTTGTCGCCTGTTTTTTTCGCTGCTTTCCCAGGAGAAATCAAGTTTCTTGTATTGCATATTGTTCTGCTGCTGGTATATAATGGGGCATGTTTACTTGAATGGTTAAGGTACCAAGCAGGAAAGCAAAAAAAGAAAGGGTGAACCATACTCATGAAGAAACTCAAACCGTTACTTTGTGTCCTTTTGATGATAGCGATGACGTTTACGCTTGTCTCTTGCGGCGGGAGCGGATCGGGAAACAACACGACGCCCTCTACGCCGTCTACGCCCTCTACGCCCTCTACGCCCTCAACAACGCCGTCCGCGCCGCCCGTTTCCACCGATTCGTATGTGAAGTATACGATCGGCGTAACCGATTACCTGGGCAGGTTCCTCGCGGGCTTGACGCCTACGGAAGGGCCCGCCGCCACCGACCCGGTGTTTGACCAGATCTTTAAAATCGACCCGAAGACAAAGGCGCTCATATCGGATTGCCTGACGGACTGGGGCTGGGAGGACGACAACACCTTTGTCATGACCCTCAGGCCCGGCGTCATCTTCAGCAACGGCGCCGAGGCGACGGCGGAAGACCTGGTGTACAGCTACACAAGCTACCGCGACCGGGGTTCTACCGGCTTGAACACAATGGGCCTCGTATGGGATGAATGCTATGCCAGGGACAAATATACCGGCGTGTTGAAATTTGAACAACCCTTCCGGCCTTTCACCAACTCGACGATCCATTTGATCTGCAAGGAATGGGCGGAGGAAGTCGGCTGGGATTCCATGGAATGGTACCAGCCGGTAGGCAGCGGNCCTTATAAGTGCGTAGANTTTGCTTCAGAAGACCTGATCCGCCTGCAAGCAAGGGACGACTGGTGGGGCGAGAGCATTTACGGCCCGATTTATGTCGATGAATGGGAGATCAAGTATTATAAGGACGCGTCCACCATGTATATCGACCTGGAAGTGGGAAAACTCGATTTCTGTGAAGTCCAGGCTACAGACTACGGCAGGTATCTGCGGAGCGGCGGGGACGGCTTCGAATGCTTCATGCTCCTCAACGGCGTCACCCAGTACTTCACCTTCAGCTTCGTCGACAGGCCCGACCTCTGGT
>WRNN01000218.1 GCA_009776595.1 Clostridiales bacterium | reverse complement strand
TCTACGAGGATATCCGCTTCGAGAATGTAAGCTTTGCCTACGGCGAAGTACCGGTACTGCGCAACGTCAGTTTTCATATNCCGAAAGGGACGACCTTCGGCATCCTGGGCGCGACGGGTTCCGGAAAATCCACCATCGCCTATTTGTTGAACAGACTGTACGAACTGCCGGAAGGAAACGGGCTTATCCGGATCGGCGATACCGATATACGGCGGATCGAAGCTGCCCATCTGCGCAGGGAAATCGGCCTTGTCCTCCAGGAGCCTTTCCTTTTCTCCAAAACAGTGCGAAAAAACATCGCCATCGCCGCAAGCGACGCTTCGCTGGAAGATGTACGGAGAAGCGCCGATATCGCCGCGGTTGACGACAACATTATGGCATTTAAAGACGGATACGATACCATGGTAGGCGAAAGGGGCGTCACCTTGTCCGGCGGGCAGAAACAAAGGATCGCCATCGCCCGCTCGCTGATGATGGACTCTTCGATCCTGATTTTTGACGACTCGACCTCCTCCGTGGATATGGAAACCGACGAAAAGATCCGCAGCGCCTTGCAGAAGAATACCGCGGGGCGGACGGTCATCCTGATCTCCCATCGCATCAGCACGCTGATGCAGGCGGACCGTATACTTGTACTGGAAGACGGCGCTGTGGCGCAAATAGGTACCCATAGCGAGCTTTTGGCGGAGGAGGGCATCTACAGGCGGGTCTACCAGATGCAAAGCGACGCCAGGCTCCTGAGAAGCGGAGAGGAAGGGGGCGGGACGAATGGATGACTATATCAATCTGGAGGCAAGCGAGCATTTTGAGCTGAAGACATGGGCACGGCTCCTGCCATATCTGAAACCCCTGACGCCGCGCCTGATCGCCGTCGCTGTCGTAATGGTCCTGTCCGCTGTGGTGGACGCCTCTATCCCGCTGTTTACCCAATACGCGGTGAANCATTTTGTCGTACCGCAAACCACNGCCGGGCTTTCCGGCTTTGCCTGGTTCTATCTGGCNGTNATCCTCTTTCAGGCGCTTACCACGGTCCTCTACTCGCGGCAATCCATGGTCATNGAAATGAAAATGGGCAGGCACATGAAGGATGAATGCTTTACCCATCTCCAAAAGCTGCCGGTTTCCTTTTATAACGCTACGCCTGTGGGCTATCTNTTAGCGCGTATCATGAGCGACACCAACAGGATAGGCGGNATGATCGCCTGGACCGGCGCCATGTTCTGCTGGTATATCTTTTATATGCTGGGCATGATTGTGTCCATGTTGATCATCAACACAAGAATGGCGCTGATCGTNCTAGCGATCGTGCCTGTGTTCATTATCTTTACNAGGGTTTTTCAACCGAAACTGTTGCAGGCAAGCTACGCCATGCGCCACGCCAATTCCAAAATTATCACCTCGTTTAATGAGAATATCAACGGCGCGAAGACCTCCAAAATCCTGGTTATCGAGGACAAAAACTGTTCGGAATTTTCGGGCATTACGGAGGAGATGTACCGGGCTTCCCTGCGGGAGACCAGGCTGAACGCCATATTCCAGCCCCTGATTCTCTTTATCGGGTCTATGGCGGTGGCGATGGTGCTGTACTACAGCGGGATCCAGGTGATGGCGGGCAGTTTGGATTTCGGCGTGCTTTCCGCCTTTATCGCCTATGCGATCGCCATCCTTGACCCGATTTCCCATGTCACGCGCTTCGTATCGGAAGTCCTGATGGCGCAGGTCAATATCGAAAGGGTGACGAGCCTGCTTGCGCAGCCCTGCACGATCGCGGACAGGCCGGAGATTGAAGAAGTCTATGGGGATGTTTTCCGTCCGAAAATGGAAAACTGGCCCAAAATCGACGGCGCCATTTCCTTCCGGAACGTTTGGTTCCGGTATCCCGACGCGCCGGAGGACGATTACGTGCTGGAAAACATAAGNATCGATATCCCTGCGGGGTCGACGGTAGCCCTGGTCGGCGAGACCGGCGCGGGCAAGACGACCTTTGTGAATCTGGCTTGCCGCTTCTTTGAGCCTACCAGCGGAAGCATCCTCATCGACGGAACGGATTACAAAGAGCGGGGGCAATTGTGGCTGCACAGCAATCTGGGCTATGTGCAGCAATCTCCGCACCTGTTCCTGGGCACATTGCGGGATAACCTGCTGTATGGCAAGCTGGACGCCACAGAGGAAGAGATCCTGAAAGCCGCGAAGCTTTCCCGCGTAGACGTTTTAGCAGAGAAGCTGGAAGACGGGTTTCAGACGGAAGTCGGGGAAGGCGGAGATAAGCTTTCCAGCGGTGAAAAACAACTCGTCTCCATAGGAAGGGCGATTATCGCCGATCCGCCTATCTTTGTATTGGATGAAGCGACCTCTTCCATCGATACGGAAACCGAGCGTCTGATTCAGGACGCGATCTCCAATGTACTGCAAGGCCGTACGTCCTTCATTATCGCCCATCGCCTTTCCACGATTCGCAACGCGGACCTCATTTTACTGATAGACGGGCATTCCATAGTAGAACAGGGTACCCATGACGCGCTTATGCGCAAGAAAGGCAGATATTATAAGCTTTATATGGCCATGATGATCCGGGATGAATCGAAGCAAAGCGGTTTCAAGCTGGAATAGTTTGCCGTAAATATTATTAGATAATTCAGAAAATACAAAGAAATACATTGAATAAATATAAGAAAAGAAGAGAAACTTTATAAATTAACAAATCTCATGAACTTTTTGCTTTTGGAGTAAAAAGCTCAACTTTTGATATATTCATTCAATTATTTGGTTTTTAATGATAATGATTACCATGTAGTTCTCCCTGATTCCCTTGACTTCGCCCCTGAAATCCGTATACTAATTCTAGATAATATATTATCAACGATAAGATATAGGATACAAAGGTGGTGTAAGTATGAAGTATCCCTACCGATCCCTATTGATTCAGATTTCGCAAGGCGTCGCCTTTGTCAANATGAACAGCCCCGCGAACCTGTATACGATANCGGACGATCCGAAAAGAGAACTGGGCGACTTTCTGACCAGGGCGCGGGAAAACAACAGGATCCGCGTGATCCTCCTCACGGGAAACGGCCGCCTGTTTTATGTAGGCGGAAATCTAAAACTGGAAAGAACGGCAATAGCGGCGAACGATAGGGAGGAGGCGCAGCATAAGCCGGACCTGCTCTCGATCATCGAGGGCATCCATAAACCGGTCGTCGCGGCGATCAACGGCTACGCCATCGGCGCCGGCGTACATCTGGCCCTTGCCTGCGATATCCGCATCGCGTCGGAAAACGCGGCCTTCTACTTTATACAGGCGGAGAACCGGCGCAAGTATACATCGCACCGGGTGGACGCGGCGGATGCGCTGCAATCCGGCCTCGTCGCGAAAATCGTAGAAGAAAAGTCCTTAATCGAAACGGCCATGCGTATTGCCCGGTCCATCGCCAACGGACAGACGCTGAGCCTGGCGTATACCACGCTGCAGTTCAACGCCGGTTAGGTTGGCAGCCGGCATTGAAAAAGCGCCCCGTCGATAAGAAATGATTGTATAATATGGTTATATATGGTATTCTTTGGGAAGGAATACACGACGGAGGGCTTCTTCAGTGGAAGAACAGGAGAAAATGTACTGGTCGGCACTACAGGCCGGCTTACCGGACACTACGCGCGGAATCGTCATGCAGCTGATTTCCTGTTATGGTTCCATGGAAGCGTTCTGGCGCGCCAGGGATACGGTCCCGATTTCCTCCCTGACCAACCAAACGAGGGAAAAACTGATCCGTTTGCGGGGCGGCGTAAGCCCGGAGAAGCTATGGGAAGACTGCNGGAGAAANAAGGTAAAGACCGTCGCCTGCATCGAAGAAGCNTATCCNCGGGAACTGTTATTCTTTCCCGACTCCCCGGTCATTCTCTATTATTACGGGGAAACCGCGCTTCTTCACCGCCCTTCNGCGGGC
>WRNN01000217.1 GCA_009776595.1 Clostridiales bacterium | reverse complement strand
AAAAAGCGGCGCCGGACTCCTCCGCGATAGATACATGGCGCTTAGCAGAGAAGAAAAGCTGCGTTGGTGGGTCGACTTTCTCGTACGCAACGCCATCTATATCGTGATCGTCCTTCTGGTCATCTATACGCAAATCGACAGTATCCGAAAGGGCTCCTCCAACAGCTTCCTCTCCTTCCCTGCCATCATCGATATCGTCAAGCGCGGCGGCGCGAATCTGTTTCTTGCACTTGGCGTCGGAGGCATTATCGTACTGACAGGCACGGACCTGTCCGCCGGCCGCATCATGGGACTGACCGCCTGTGTCTGCGCGTCGTTGCTGCAAATGCCTCTGGCGGAATACAGCTCAAAAATGTTCCCCGATTTGACAGCGCCGCCTATCGTCGTGGTATTACTGTTATCCATGATCATCGGCGGCATAGTCGGCATTGTCAATGGATTCTGCGTGGCAAAATTCAAGCTGCACCCATTCATCGTAACCCTCGCGGTACAGCTCATGTTGTATGGCGCGGTACTCAGCTATGTGCAGCTTGGCAGAAACGGCGGCGGCCCTATCTCCGGGTTGACAGAGTCCTATAAGGACGTCGTAAAGGGGACAATCGACGTCGCCGGCACGGCTGTTCCCTATTATGTTTTTTACGCGATCGCGGCGGCGGCGATCATGTGGTTTATCTGGAACAAGACGACCCTCGGAAAGAACATGTATGCCGTAGGCGCGAACCCGGAGGCAGCGAATGTCTCCGGCGTCTCTGTGCTGGCTACGACTATCCTTATTTTTATGATCGCCGGGTTACTCTATGGCCTTGGTGGTTTTGTGGAAGCTGCGCGTACCGGGTCAAACAGCGCTACGACAGGCGTCAACGCGGAGCTGGACGCCATAGCCGCCTGTGTCATCGGTGGGGTGTCTTTCACAGGCGGTACGGGTAAAATCAGCGGAATCATCACCGGCGTTATCCTTTTGCAGATCATTTCGGTGTCTCTTCAATGGCTTGGGATATCCTCTAATCTGCAGTATATCGTGAAAGGCTTGATCATTCTCGTTGCCTGCGCCATCGACATGCGTAAATATCTGCAAAAGAAATAAAAAGCAAGCATAAAAGGCTTGAATACTGCATCTTGGTTGGGTATATTATGGATATCAATTACCCAATTCAGGAGGCATGAAGGCAGATTATGGACAAGGGAAATCGCATCCCTTCTTTTTTATTGCTTGCTTTATGTGTGTTGGGGATGGTATTACTTCTCCCCGCGCAAGCAGCAAATGCGTCGGCGCCGGACTGGCCGTATGAAACCATCGTGCTGGTTCCGGGCATTCCGGTGGTGCATTCCGATCATGGGATGAAATTGATTGAATCCGCTTCCTTTATCGATGAACACAGCCGTTTGCAGGTTCCGCTCAGGTTTATCGCGGAAGAAATGGGCGCTGCCATCTCGTATGCGGCGCCCCGCGTCACCGTCAGCAGGGACGGACAGGAAATCCTCCTCGAATTGAACAGTGATCAGGCTACCGTCAATGGCGAAAGGATACAGATGGATACCGCGCCTCAAATACGTTCGGGGCGTACCTTTGTCCCTTTGCGCTTTATCGCGGATTGTCTTGGATTGTCCACGCTCTATCAGAACGGGGTCGTTTTGGTTGGGCGGGAATTGATCGAAGCGCCTGCAGAAAGTATCCTTGCTTTCCGCCAGGGTATTGCTTCCCGCTGGGTGGACGTCCGGCCGGACTGGCAGACCTATGAGATCGAGCTTGCGCCGGCGAGCGCCCCTTCAGACGCGTTTTATTGGTTTTGGCGCTATGACGGTGAACGAACCTATGGATTGTATCAGGGCTTACTTGCTGATCCCGATATGGCGTTTCTCATTGCCGGCGATTTTGTATATGATAACACCCTCTATGGAGAGGAAGGGCAAGCGCCCCTTTGCTTCGGCGGTTTGCACGTTCGCCCCGATGGATTCTACGCGCTGCTTCACGCCGGCGGCGCATCCATGGGCAGCGAGTATATCTATCGATTCTCCGGCGACCGGGGCGCCGAGCTGCTCTCCAGGGGGCGTATGGACAGCCTTGTTTTCGATGGGGATTCTGTTTACTACGAAGGCTCAGGCATAGGCGCCCCTCCCGGACTGCTATACCGTCTGCCTATATCCACCGCCCTCGCCGAAAAGGGCCTGCTGCCCCAGTTCGTTGGAGATATAGGATCTTTTGCCGGCTACCGCATTGAAGGCAATGAGATTGTTTATTGGCGTCAGCACGATCAGGATCAAGGCGCGGATATCGAAGAACGACAGCCTATGCTTGAGTCCGTATACGGGAATTATTACGGTTACATGACCATAGAGGACAATACCCTATATTTGGACGAAGTGGAAATCATCGAGCAGGATAACGTGAAGAGGATCAAAGAGCTGGGGCTGACGAGGCAGCGGGATTATCCCGACGGGTTTTGCATCTATCCTTTAGGCAAGGAAATCGTTTCGTATGAGCTGGACGACAACGCCATCTACAGCTTCACGGACACCCGGCTCATCTTTGTGGAGGACGCCGACGGCGACCGCCGGTATTATACGAACAAAAAAGAAGAATTCCTGCAGTACTTGTATGAAACGTATTACGATACCCCGCCCGGCGATTTTCCGGCGCAAACTGTGCCCTTCTTCATTCAGGTGCGGGACGGCAAGGTAGCCGGCATCACGGAGCATCTTCGATTTACGATTTAGTACGCCATTTCGTTTTACATTGATATTGTTGGGAAGTAAGCCTAATAATGATAGGGGGACAAGATCATGAAAAGGAATTCCGGACTACTGATGGCTATGGCGTTGATTATTGTGTTGCTGCTGTCGGCCGGCGCTCTCTGTGCGCAGCCAACGGATGAAGGCGATATCGTTTACACCAACGATAGATTGGGCTTCTCGCTTACGCTGCCTGCATCATGGGCTGACCGATACATCGCGTGGGAGAACCCTGACGCCGTGTCGTTCCTTCACGCACAGTCCAACAAAGCCCTGGGCGGCCCATACGGGGAGTTGTTCACGATCATTCGCTTTGACGGCGTTTTGACGCCTGAGCAAATACTGGAAGGCTCGGGGATGCGGCTACTGGCGGCGCAAACAGAGCAGCACACCTATGTTTTGTCAGGGCCTTCCGGCGTGGCCTATACGGACGAATCAGAAGCGGGATACCTGGAGATGCGAAAAGACATAGAAACGATACTCGCTACGGTCAAAGCCATACCCCTTATCCCTGCAGACGGCATACAAGTTATCGTGGATGGCAAAAGGCTGGCTTTCGACGTGCCTCCACAGAACGTGAACAACAGAGTCCTCGTCCCTCTCCGCGCGATCTTTGAGGAAATGGGCGCGGAAATCGACTACGACCAGGCAACGCAGACCGTTACGGCTGCTAAAGGCGATACGGTCGTAGTTCTGACCATCGGCGATTCTTCCCCCACGATCAACGGCAAGGTCGTCCCCCTGGACCAGCCGGGAATCATCATCGGGGGACGGACGCTTGCGCCTCTGCGCTTTGTCGCGGAAGCTTTTGGCGGCGCGGTTGAGTGGATCGGCGACAAACAAACGGCAGCCATATTAACAAAAGCTATCTCGGAACCGCACGATTACGCCGTCCTGCTGGCCGACTATTTCAAAGAGGACCCGGAAGCGGCAGGCCATGTTTTCGAAGGGACGAATGCTGTCATGATGGACCTTGACGGCGATGGTATCGATGAAGTTGTCGCCGCCAAATACGTCTGGCATGCGGAATACGGCTATCAGCAGCTTCAATTCGTTGTGTTGGGCGTTATCGGCGGGAAAGGCATTCTCATCGAACCTCCGGGGCAAATGACGCTTACGGAGGCGATCTATATCAATAAAGACAAGGAGATTATCACCATCAGTCAAACCGATAGTGAGTTCATCCTGATCTATAACTACATGAACGGGTTCCTGTCCGC
>WRNN01000216.1 GCA_009776595.1 Clostridiales bacterium | reverse complement strand
AAAAAAGCCAAAGAGGATCTGCCCGCTCAGCAGGTAGACCGGGAAATTGTCTATGGCAAAACGAAACAAATAGGAAAAGACAAGGGTCATGACCAGCATGGTCAGCAGCGGATTGAGCAGCGACCACAGCACGCCCAGTACGCTCTTGCGGTAGCGTGCGATGAAGTCGCGCTTGACCAGTAGCATGAGCAGGTAGCGATAGCGCTTAAACGCGGCGAACTGCCACCTGACGAAGTCCCGCTTGAAGACGAGGATCAGGATGATGGCGGTGGTGACGGCTGCGCTCATGCTGAGGAAGCCGATCTTGGTGGCATACAGGATCCTGTCGTCGGCCCGCGCCCCAATCACGCTCTCCGGCAGGAAGAGCAGCAGGACGAAGTAAACGAACGTGATTCCGATGGTGAGCAGCGCCAGGCGCTTTTTCGTCAGTAGCATAGGGACCTCATTGTATTGTGGTATGGCTATACTCATGTGAATACGGCATTATTAGTTATTGGATGTCATGGCTCCTCTTGCATCTTTTCAGTCAGTAATTCTACAAATCGTTTTGCCCATGGCGAGCTACGGATGACTTTTGCCGGATCAATTATCGCTAACAGTTTGAAAGAATGATTTCCTTTATCATAGCAGCCTTTACTTGTTGTGCTTGTAGCGGCTTCCAAAGCATCCATAACATTATTTTTTTCGATGTTTTCTATGTCCTCACGGGATGGAAGGCTGCTTTCCCGGAATCTTTGCCCATAGAATCCTTTCACTGCAGCAATATCAGCCAGAAACCATGTTTCCATGGACTCTACCATGAGATGGCAATCGCTGTCCGGCGTGTCTGAAGGCTTGTCCCAGTTGTCTGTAACCGTACCGTTTTGCCCTGTTCGATTTTGCAGGTGGTACCATGGTTTCCATGTTCTGTAATCGTACACATTATAATCGGTATCACCTGGAGGGGTGACAACGGCAGTTTCACTATCGACCAGTAGTACGGCTTCTGTACCACTCTTAATTGCGGTACAGAAATCATCGTAGGCTGATTTTCGTGAACCGGATGCTACGATCCTTGGCATATGCCCCGACAGACCGGCCTTTTGCAGGAAAGCAGTAAAAGCAGCCCGACATTCGGTGCGCAAAGAATTGGAGTCTCCACCACCCTCGACAAAAAGCTTGACCGTCTTCACCATCGATTCCCTCCAATATCGCCGCGCATCCAAAGACTCCCCAGGCGGTACTTTTCAAGCCAGGGTTCCAGTTCATGCTTGTCGAGCTGATTGAGATGCGTTCCCTCGTCCGTCTTCTCAGCCACCAGTATCGTTTCCGGTTCATCTGTGAAAGAGTCGACAAAAATCTCCGAATGGGTCGTGACGATGAGCTGAGAGCGCTCTGATACTTCTCGCATAAGGTTTCCCAGATTGGGAAGAATGTCCGGATGTAAGCCGAGTTCGGGTTCTTCGATACAAACCAGCGGCGGTGGATCAGGATGACACAGTATAGCCAGCAGGCACAGATAACGTAAAGTACCGTCAGAGAGCCTGGTAGCGGGAACAGGCGACCTTAGCCCGCGCTCTTGAAAGAAAATCTGCACGGATCCGCCGGAGATAACGGATTCATAATCTTCGACATCACGATAAAAATACTGGAGTTCCTTGAGTAAACGTTTCTTGGATGGTAAATCACTTCTGATTTGATTCAATACAAGGCCCAGATTGCTACAGTCCGGCTCAAGATAGCGATTGGGTAAATCCGCTTTTTGCGGGAGTCGCGAAGCGGTGTAGCGTCCAAATCTCCATTCGCGGTACAGTTTAATCATACTGAATTCTTGCGCAAGCGATGTGATTTCCGGGTAATGTATGTCGTCACGTTTCTGGGCCAGGATAGACTGTGTAATGTCAATATCCTCGCGCTGTAAGGAACGGAATTGCCCTTGTGATTCTTTGTCGCGAATATTCAGCGTAGGGCGGCCATCGCTGAACGCATAGTAGATATACGGGCTAAGTTCGCCGGCGTCCGGCTTTTGACTTACTAACTGCTCGGCGATGATTTCGTAGCCTTGCCCAACGGCGCCAATGGAGAGCCGATAACGAAGATCGTTATGTCTTTTTACAGGAGCCGGGTTACGCACAACTACATCCAGTGTGGCAGTGTCACCGCTGCCTGGACCTTTGTATATCCAGTCTGACACGCCGCCGCCTTCGCGGATAGGCTTGCCAATATTTGTCGGGGTATTTTGCAATAAATCAAACGCTTCCAAAAAATTGGATTTTCCACTGCCGTTTGTCCCGATGATCACGTTCAGCGGACGTAACGTTACCTCCTCCGCATCTTTGCCAAAGCTTAAGAAATGATTAAGTCTTATTGATTCAAACATGCTCACCATCCGCCTTTCACCCGCTTAGCTACCCATTCCATAGCATAGGGACCTCCGGAGCCGGGACATGGCCCAACTGGCCTTTCTTGCGTTAATTTCATTCTAAGTAAAATAATCGGCAAATAATTTTCGTTACGTTCTCCTTCGCGCGCTGTAAGTAAGAGGATCTTTAGTTACAGGGATTCGTCTTGCTCAGCCGGATCGGGCAGTTCCGTACCGCGTTCCAGGATGCGCATATAGTCGTCGAAAACATAGATTTTATAACGCTTCTTCCCCGGATCAGTATCCTTCAGAATGCCGTTCTTACAGAATAAGTCGACCAAGGCGCCTGCTGTCGGCGCTGAAATCCCGATCATACCGGCAGCCAGCGACTTCGTTATATACGGCTTTTCAAATAGTTTATTTAGAAGGAGCTGCGCGTTATTGTTGTTTTTGTCCACAGCAAAGAGTTTTTCTGAAAACTGCATTTTGATGTCAAGAATTTGCTTTGCCGATTCGGCAGCTTCGATCGATACTTGGGCTATACCTTTGAGAAAGAACTTGATCCACCCTTCCCAATCGCCTTTCAGCCGTACATCCATGAGCCGATCATAGTATTCCTGCCGATTTTGTTTAAAATAATAACTCAAGTACAGGAGCGGTTTGTGCATAATCGCTTGTTGGCAAAGCCAGAATGTGATCAGAAGCCTACCCATTCTTCCATTTCCATCCAGGAAAGGATGGATCGTCTCGAACTGTGCATGGATAAGGGCAATTTTGATAAGCGCGGGCATTTCATCCTCTTCATAAAAAAAAGATTCCAGATCGCCCATTGCATTTACCATGTCGCCGACGGCGGGCGGGATAAAAACTGCTGTGCTGATTGTGGAACCCGGCGGCCCAATCCAGTTTTGGGATCGCCGAAATTCACCGGGATTCTTCTCGCCCCCTCGAGTACCCTCGAGTAACATGGCATGGATTTCCCGAATTAGCCTTAGACTAAGCGGAAAGGTGTCCAGTCTTGCTATCCCCCAGTCCATTGCGCTTACGTAGTTTATGACTTCTCTTACATCATCCGACTCGTAAGCTTTGCCTGTTTTGTCCGGGATATTCAGGATATCCTCCAGAGAAGCTTGCGTTCCTTCAATTTGTGAACTCAAAACAGCTTCTTTTTTGACATACATCGCGACGAAAAGATCCGGATTCGGCAGAATTTGTGTGATGCCGTCAAGACGACCCAACTCTCTATCAGCTATAGACAGCAGATTCTGCGTTTCCGTATCGATATGAAGCGGCGGCTCCGGGGGCAGCCCGGACGGAAGAAAGGCTGAATAACCGGATGGTTGTTTGATAAATACACCTGCCCGTCTCGCCTTCTGCACGTTACCCATACCTCCTTGCCCATTCTAAGTAAAATAATCGGCATATTTTTTTCGTTACGCTCTCATTCGCGCACTGTAAGTAAGAGGATTTTTATTTACAGGTTGCGAATGATGCACAGCAGTTCCTTCAGCAGGAGATGGGCCAGACCCACCAGCGGCACGGCGATAAACATCCCGACAGCGCCCCACAGATGGCTGCATACCAGGAGGGCTGTGATGACGACGACGGGATGG
>WRNN01000215.1 GCA_009776595.1 Clostridiales bacterium | reverse complement strand
TTAGGTGAATGTTACATGGGACGCTGTCCCATACCCTGTCGGCATTCGCGCGCATGTCGCTCATGCCTTCCGCTTTGCGGCGCTGCGATTCCGCAGCGTTANTCCCTTACGGACAAAAAATTCGTGTTTTAAATTGATACATCAAGTCCGTAAGGTACTATTNATTTGCCTCTGTATTATACGAATAAAGGAGTGAAACATGGAAGCCGTTGATGTTTTGTCGCAGGCGATGGAGCATGGCGCCTCGGACATCTTGTTAATCGCCGGTCTGCCGGTAGCCTACAAGTGCAATGGCGTCATTCTCAGAGAAGAGACGGAAAGGTTGCTTCCGGAGACGATCTATCAATTGATCGAAGAAATCTATAGCCTGGCGGGAAAGCGAAATATGGACCCGCTGCTGGAGAATGGCGACGACGATTTTTCTTTTTCACTGCCCCAATTGAGCCGCTTTCGTGTGAATACTTTTAAGCAAAGAGGTTCGCTTGCGGCGGTTATCCGGGTGGTTTCCTTTGAAATGCCCAGCCATGATGTGCTGGGGATTCCGGAATCCGTCATGAGCTTTGCCGGATTTACGAAGGGGATGGTCCTGGTGACGGGACCCGCAGGCAGCGGCAAATCGACCACGCTCGCCTGTTTGATCGATGCGATCAACCATAATCGCAGCGCCCATATCATCACGATTGAGGATCCCATCGAATTTCTCCACCGGCATGACAGAAGCGTGGTCACCCAGCGGGAGCTGTCCAGCGATACCACGACCTATGAAGCTGCCCTTCGCGCTGTGCTTCGCCAGGCGCCGGACGTCATCCTGCTGGGGGAAATGCGCGATTATGAGACAATCAAAACAGCGATTACCGCCGCGGAGACCGGTCACCTGCTCATATCCACGCTGCATACCGTCGGGGCGGCCAATACGATAGACAGGATCATTGACGGTTTTCCTTCAACGCAGCAGCAGCAGATCCGGGTGCAATTGGGCATGGTCTTACAAGGCGTGGTTTCCCAGCAGCTCATACCGGCGAAAGACGGCGGCGTAATACCCGCTTTCGAGGTGATGATTGCCAACAACGCGATCAGGAACCTGATACGCGAATCGAAAGCGCATCAAATCGACAGCGTGATATTTTCTTCCGCTTCCGAAGGGATGATCAGTATGGATACCTATTTGCTTAACTTGACGCGGGATGGTAAAATTACAGAAGAGGCTGCGATCAACTACAGTACCAACAGCGACCAGATGCTGAAGCGTCTGCAGGCTCTGAAGTAAAAGCAAATACGCGATGAAGGGAGCAGGGGAGCAACATGAAATTGAATCATTATATGGCGTTTTTGAGAGTAACCATCGACGAACATGAAGAAGGCGAGATCGCGGGTTATGTTTACAGCCGGCGGTTGAAAGAGCCGATTTATTTTCATGATGCGGCAAATCTGCTGCTGCAAATAGAAGACCTGTTGGACAGGCAGGATTTCCCCCGGGCTTTCCAAAAAAAACGAACCTTTCGAAGGACGGACCAAAAATCGATTTCCTCCGCCCCGGAGAAAGATGAGGAAGAAGAGTATGAAGAGGAGGCGGAAGACCAAGGCAAAAGCGGCAATATGACGGAAGAGGAAGTCAATCAAGCCGAAGGGAAGATCGCTACGTTTGCGATGAATGTGATTACCCGCCAGAATACTTCCTGGCAAGGGTTCCTGGACTGGCTGGACGGTTCGCCAAGGATAGCGTTTAACAGCGATCTGGAACTGCTTTCCATGGTCAGGGAACATTTGAATTTGTAGCACTGGGAAGCAGCGGTTTTATCTTAGAAGAAGAAAGGATGATTGGCATGTTGACCATCAGACAAAACTTTTTGGAAACGATCCGCGGCGGGGCGCCTGACCGCTTTGTAAATCAGTATGAGTATATGAAGCTTGTCTCCAATCCGGTAGGCAGGGGAAGATCGGGGACCTGTCCCAAAGGCGGCACGATGGTCAATGACTGGGGCGTTACGTACTCCTGGCCGGAGCATGTGGTAGCGCCCTTTCCGGTGCATACGCCGGACAAGCTGGTAGTGAAGGATATATCCAGATGGAGGGAGACGGTCATAGCCCCTGATCCCCATTCCTTCTCTGAGGAGGAATGGGCGCGTTATGTGGATGATATGGCGGCAGTGGACCGGAAGGAATACTTTGCGGCAGCTATGGCTGCGCCGGGNATATTTGAGCGGCTGCATTACCTGATGGGTATGACGGATTGCCTGGCGAATTTCCAGGAGGAGCCGGAATATATACGGGAAATGATCGACTATATCGCGGACTGGGAGATCGAGCTGGCAAAGGAAATCGTTGCGCACCAGCATCCGGACGCCCTGTTCCACCATGACGATTGGGGGACGCAGACCAGATCTTTCCTATCGCCGGAAACCTTTGCCGAATTTCTGCTCCCCGCTTATCAAAGAGTGTATGGCTTCTGGAAACAAAACGGCGTGCAGGTCATCGTCCACCATAGCGATTCCTATGCCGCGAACCTTGTGCCGTATATGATCGATATGGGAATCGACGTTTATCAGGGAGCGGTTTCGGAAAACAACATCCCCGAACTCATTCGGAAGTATGGCGGAAAAATCTCCTTCCACGGCGGTATNGATAACGGAAAGTTTGATAAGGAAGACTGGTCTCACGAAGCCCTGCGAAGCACGCTGCGGGAGCTTGTGGAGCAATCCGGGAAACACTACCTCATTCCCGGCTTTACNATGGGCGGCCCGGGGACTACTTATCCCGGTATATACGACACGCTGACAGAGGAGATTCAGNCNCTGAGCAAGGAATTCTTCAAGTAAAGCGGAAGTAAAGCGGAACAGAATTTTTTTGTTGCCAATATGCAGTCCCCCTGTTATAGTTATGAGGATATCTCAAAGGAGATGCCATTTCAATAAAGGGGGATTGATCATGATTGTCAAGATGAAAAAAACAGCTTCTGTGCTTCTGGCACTGCTCTTCGTATTGAGCTTGTTTGCTGCGCCTGTTACGGCAGGTTCGGGGGAACCGGCGCCGGAGCGGCGAATATTGAAAAGCTTTACGCTTGTCGGCGCCTTTGACGGCGAAAGGATAAATAACATTCCGGTCAGCAGGAATCTGTCCGCGTTCCTTTGGAACGCCAAAACCGATAAATTTGAAGCTGTGGAGGCGACGGCGAAGGCTATCGTCGGTAACTTTGTTCAGATCTGGGAAACGACAGGCGACAGCAACGCCGATGAACTGNGGATCGTATCCTGGGAAGACAGTAAAACTTATTGGGACAGCGAAATGTACTGGGACGACGAAATCGACGANGGNGGCGCTTTTTCCGGCGCCTATGAATGGCGTATCCCGTACGGACAAAGGCTTCTGGAAGAATACGGGGCTGACGGCGCCACTGTGGATTTCAGCAATATCCTTGCATATGCCGATCTGGAAGACAGTACCTATTGGCCGCTGCATGATTACTATGGCAGCGCTTCCGGCGGGAGCCTGACCATGCTGAAAGGGTTCCGGACGACCCAGCAGGCTACCGGCTGGACCTGCGGCCCCACATCGGCGCTGATGGTGCTGGACTGGTTTGGCCTTCGGGGCGATCTGAACGAACAGGATCTGTCGTCTTTACGCCAGCATCCCAGGCAGACCGGCGCGACGAACCTTCAGCAGATGATCAATATATTTGAAGGATTAACGGCGCTTCATGACGCGGGTATCGGCGAATGGGGCGACTGGGAGATCCTCTCCAGCTATGACTTCCTTCCGCCGGCGGAGGAGGAAGAGGAGCCTTCGGATGAACTGCAGAATCTGATGTCGGTGGAAGAGCTCATGGATGGCTCGTTATTTAAAGATCTCCTGTCCCGCGGCATTCCGATTTTGATCGGCTGGAACAGCTTCGGCGGTCACTGGCAGGTCGTCATCGGCTATGACGACATGGGATCGGAGGATACAAAGGATCACGTTCTGATC
>WRNN01000214.1 GCA_009776595.1 Clostridiales bacterium | reverse complement strand
TTCCGCATATATCACCGGAAAGTCAGAGTCCGGGGTAAAGCCGGCTGCCGGGAGTTCTTCCTTCGTGACATAGTATGCCATGTCGGCGAATGTGGTCTCTTCGCTGGTGCCGAAGATGAGGCGGATGCGCCTTTGCAGCGGAAGCCCGCTGTCTTTGATTGCTTTGAGCGCGTAAAGGGCCGCAAACATGGGTCCCTTATTATCCAAAGCGCCTCTTCCATAGATTTTGCCGTCTTCTATCATACCGCCATATGGCGGATGTTTCCATCCGTCGCCAGCCGGTACAATATCCAAATGTCCCAGCACCGCGATCATTTCCTTGCCTTCGCCATAGTCTACACATCCGGCGTGGCCGTCCACATCCTTTGTCTCAAAGCCCAACTGCNCGGCGGTACGCATCGCATGCTCCAATGCCCTGGCAGCGCCTGCGCCATTGGGTTTGCCCGGCTCCGGGGGCTGGGCGTCGCTCTGGATTCGCAAATTCGTGCATAAAGCGTCTATCATTTCCTCTTTAAGCTGAACTAAGGCGTCATCAAACATATTGCCCCTCACGCTCCTTTTGCTGCTTCCGCTTCGCGGCGCTGCGATCCCGCAGCATCCGCAGCCTACGCCTTCACGGCGTTGCGATCCCGAAGCATTAAACCGCATACGCCTGCAAACTGCTTGTCATTCATTGCTGCTCGTTGGGTATACGCGACGTATACCCGGGCCGCGTCTGCAACTATTATTTTATCATAGAATTTATACAAAAAACATGGTGATATTCATCATTTACTAATCCCTCTCTTGCGAAATACAGCGGGAAGATGTATTCTGATTTTATAATCAATCTATCCAGGAGTGTGTGAATGAAGAATTTTTTTAATGAATTTAAAGCTTTCGCCCTCAAGGGCAACGTAATGAATCTTGCTGTCGGCGTCATTATCGGCGCCGCTTTCCAAAGCGTCGTCGCCTCCCTCACGGACAATATCCTTTCTCCCATTATCGGCTTGTTTACCGGTCAGAATTTTGACGGGCTGCAGTTTGCGTTTCTTGGCGTGAGCTTACGATATGGCGCGTTTATCACCAGCGTCATCAATTTCTTTATCTTAGCCTTTGTTGTTTTTCTTCTTGTTAAGCTGATGAACAGAGCGGAAGCACTGGGCGCAAAGCCTGCCGCGGCGCCTGTGGATGCGGCGCCGACGCACAAAAGCTGCCCCTTCTGCCTGAGCGAGATCCCGCTGGCCGCAACCCGTTGCCCCGCCTGCACCTCCGAATTAGGCGCATTAGGCGCAGAGTGAACCATACCCCTATTGAAATCAGCCCTATGAAATCAGCACACCTATGAAATCAGCCCTATTGACTTCTGTATCTGCTTTTTGTAGAATGAGTGGGCAACACGGCGCAGGAGATTCTCTCTATACGCCGTAATCAGGAGAGTTGGCCGAGTCGGCTGAAGGCGGTCGCCTGCTAAGCGATTATACGGTGTTGAGCTGTATCGAGGGTTCGAATCCCTCACTCTCCGTTACAAAAATACCATCTGCCCTATGCGGATGGTATTTTTGTAACGCATTTTAATCNGGGATTCGAACGGGCGGATGAGCAAACCCGACCTATGGGAGGATTTGCCCGCCCCGGCGTGATAGCGAGCGATACAGGCGCACGGGAGTGCGCCAGCGAGCGGAGCGAATCCCTCACTCTCCGTTACAAAAGACCTATCTGCCTTATGTAGGTGGGTCTTTTGTAACGTATTTTAATCCGGGATTCGAACGGGCGGATGAGCAAACCCGACCTATGGGAGGATTTGCCCGCCCCGGCGTGATAGCGAGCGNTACAGGCGCACGNGAGNGCGCCAGCGAGCGGAGCGAATCCCTCACTCTCCGTTACAAAACTACCATCTGCCCTATGTGGATGGTATTTTTGTAACGCATTTTAATCCGGGATTCGAACGGGCGGATGAGCAAACCCGACCTATGGGAGGATTTGCCCGCCCCGGCGTGATAGCGAGCGGTACAGGCGCACGGGAGTGCGCCAGCGAGCGGAGCGAATCCCTCACTCTCCGCCACGTCATTATGAGCCGCGCCGCGAGGCGCGGCTTTAATGCTTCTAAGCGGACTGTTGGGTTTCTGCTTGACCTATACACCCTACAAAATTGTATTTGATTTCTATGGTCTGCATCCTTATACCGCACTCGTCGGCTTGTTCATGGACACTCACTTGGTCGATGAGTTGGAAAGCGGTTGCCCGGTCTAGCTTATCAATGGTGGCACACTCTTTAACTAAGTTCAGCCATCTTTGCACGTCAGCCCGGCTATTTCTGNTATCTTGAATCTGCCGCCGAAGCTCAACAGCCTTTTCGTTGAGAACCTCTATTTCTTGCTGATAATCGGCAAGCATTTTCTTAAACATGCTTTCCGGCACATTCCCGGCTACTCTTGCCTCAAAAAGCGTTTTCCCTGCGGTTTCGATAAATGCAATGCGATTCTCTGCGTCACGCAGGGCTTTTTCTTTTGCGGCACTCTCGTTTTTACTCGCTTCCCCCGAAAATGCCAGAAGCCTGTCGAGCAAGCCTTTTTCATCGCTGATTGCAGTTTTCGCATGGTGTTGTATGTCGTGAAGCAAAACGTGTTCCAGTATCTCAATATCTATCGTATGCGTGGTACACGCTTCGTTACCATTGTTGGCGTAACGACTGCAACGATAAAAATGTTTCTCCGCTCCGTTTTTTCTCACTTTGCGATTGAACGCCATCGTTCCTCCACAATCAGCACAGCGGATAATCCCGGAAAANAAATTGATTTCATCTGTGCTGTTCGTTTTTACCGAGTGATTCGACGGTGCGGTGCTTGCCTTTGCCAATCGTTGTTGTACGCTTTCCCACTCGTAATCTTCGATAATAGGTTCGTGGGTGTTTTCAACGACTATCCAATCATCTTGATTGGCGACAAGCCGTTTCTTGGTCTTGAAAGAGGAAACCTTACGCTTGCCCTGTATCATGTGGCCCATGTAGACTTCGTTTCGTAGCAACTGGATTACCGTTGCGCTTCCCCATTGTTGGCATTTATCGCTACGAGTCGCCCGCTTGCCTGTTTGCTTGAAGTAGTAATCGGCGGGTGTGTCTATCCCCTCTGCGTTGAGTTTAGCGGCAATATTACGCCCGCTTTCCCCGCTTGCAAACTCCCGGAACAATCGCCGTACAATCTCTGCGGCAGGGGGGTCAATGACAAGCTGATACTTGTTTTCGTCTGACTTGACATATCCGAATGGCGGCTTGCTCCCCATGAACTTCCCTTGCTTTGCGCTCGACACTCGTGCGGAACGCACCTTTTTTGAAATGTCTTTCGCATACATCTCATTCAGGATATTCTTAAAAGGAGCAATGTCGTTATCGTCCTTGTCGCTGTCGTAGCTGTCATTTACCGCCACATACCTTACGCCATGCTCCGGGAAAAAGAAATCCGTGTACTGTCCGGTCATAACGTAATTTCTACCCAAACGGGAAAGGTCTTTCGTCAGCACCACGTTGATACACCCGTCCTCAATGTCTTTGACCATTCGTTGAAATCCGGGACGCTCAAAATTCGTGCCTGTGAATCCGTCATCCACATAAATGTCGTATACTTTCCATCCTCTTTCTTCACAGTAGCTCATTAGCATGTCGCGCTGATGTGCAATGCTCATACTCTCTGAGTTGCCGTTCTGGTCGTCCCTGCTCAACCTAAGATATATTCCTGCATAAGTTTCAGTAATCATGCTTTGTGCTTTCGGCATTGTGAATCCTCCTTGTATTCACAAAAGCACGGCTTATCGGGACGGCTTATCATTTGCTACTTATATTATACGATAGCCCGTCCCTTTACACAAATAGGAAACGCCAAAAAACGCTATGACGCTAACCTGTCCGCAAGTTTGCGGCAAGCAATTATATAAATCATTTCATCAAGCGATTTTTGCTTATCGTATGTGCTTATAAGCCGTACCACA
>WRNN01000213.1 GCA_009776595.1 Clostridiales bacterium | reverse complement strand
TCGATCGCGACATACACGATGAGTATCGCAAGCGAAATACAGGATCGAACGAGCATGCCATGCATGCCGAAGAACAACCCGGTATACGTCGATATCACCACGGCGTACGCGCACAGGATCATAAAAATATGGGGCGCGGATTCGTTCTTTCCGGAATCCGCAAACAAACGTTTAAGAATCGCGGAATCCCGTACCTTTCGTTATGGCTGCACAAACTCGGCCTTGCCGAGGCCGCAAGCCGGACAGACGAAATCATCCGGGAGATCATCCCACTTTGTCCCCGGGGCAATGCCGTGCTCCGGATCTCCTGCACTTTCGTCATATACGTAGCCGCATACACACTCATAGATCATTTTTCTGTTCTCCTTTCAAAGTGACTGCTAGAAATCTTCCAGCCGTCTTCGTTTGATAAATTCTCTGCGTTTTTCTCCCGCTTCCCACTCCGCCCGCTGCTCCTCATTCTCCAAGGTCAGGGCAGGNACCGGCATAGGCCTTCCGTTTTCGTCAATGGCGACCATCACCACATAAGCCCGGTTGATCATCGTGCGCTCGCCGCTCAGGTTTTCGGCATAGGTTTCCACTTTCACTTCGATNGACGTCTGGCCCACATACGTTACGCAGCCGATTAATACAACCGTTTCATTCGCGTAAGCCGGCGCNTTGAAATGCAGATTATCGATGGATACCGTGGTCACTTCCTGCCCGGAATGCCGTTTTGCCGCTACGGCGGCGACGACGTCGATCCATTCGACCATGCGCCCGCCATGGAGGCGCCCATAGCCGTTGATATCTCCCGACATCACGATTTGAATCTGCTCGGTGCGGGAGTCGGATACCCGTTTTGCTTGCATTTCCGCCATTTGTTTATGCGCCGCTCAATTTGCTGTTATTCGGGAAGGGGTTGTTGTAGACNCGGGCGGCCAATTCATTGTCAAGGGAGAGGAGCAGGCCTGTATCATTCCCGATCATGTTGATCCTGCTCAAAATATCCGAAGCCTGGGATTCTTCCTCCACCTGCTCATTCACATACCACATAATAAACTGATAACAGGCATGATCGTTTTCCTGCATGGCAAGGCTGGCCAGGGCGTTGATGAGACCGGTGACTTTTGCCTCATGGGCGACGATTGCCGCAAAGATTTCCTTGATATCGGCAAACGAAGCGGGCGGGGCCTGGATCGCGGTAAGCACCGGGTCCGCTCCCCGGTCAAGAAGGTACTGGTAGATATTGATACCATGGGCCATTTCTTCTTTTGCCTGTATGAACAGCCAATTCGCGACGCCTTTTAGGGCCTCCCGTTCCATACAAGCCGACATGGATTGGTATAGGTAGGCGGAATAGTATTCCGCATTGATCTGTTCGCTTAACGCTTTGGCTATTTTTTCACTGATCATATAGTATGCCTCCTTATGTTTTATCACAGGCTGCTTCCCCATCGCGGTTTAACGGCGCTGAGAAGCAGCGCTCAACGCAAAGAACAGGCCTTCTTCCAGTCAAGATGATAGTATAGGCCTGCCGTTGTGCCTACACCCAAAAGGGCTATAATGCAATCGCTAAATACCTCCCAAAATGAGGGCGGCAGCGCGTCTTATACGCTATAGAAGAAATGCCGCCCGTCGTTTTCGGCGAGTCCTTTTTTTAACGCAACGACTGCTTTGTCGTAGTATTCACGAAGTTCGTAGAGATTTTCAAAGCTTGTGCTAATCCCGGCAAACAGGCCGTGTTGCCTGAAGGGGTTGTTTTGCATATCGAAAAACATGGTTTCATCAAATTGACTGTGCTTTGAACTGATGAGCATAATGATATTGTCGCCGTAGACCGCAAACTTAAATATCGGGTATGTGCGCATGAGTAAGCCGTAGAAGTACTCCAGGTTTTCCTGATGGTTTTCCTTCTGCGGCACATCCACGACGGCTATATAGAGATAGTCGTCAAAGCCCTCATACAGGATTTGCACATGAGGGGTGTAGAGCAGGGGGTCCCGGATGACGCCGTCAAGCAAATTGTTGATGATGGATTGATGGGAAGCCCTGCCAAAGGCGATGAAGTATTCGTCCTCGCTGATAATGCTGGAGATTTTGTCCGCCAGTTCCATGATCGCTTCCGGCGCCTCATCCCCNAGAGGCGTCTTGCATCCGACCATAATGATATTGGAAACCTTGATCTGTTCCCGGCTAAAGATATTCCCCAGTATCCGGTCATAAGCAAGCTTCTCGCTTTTTAAAATGACCACCTTATCCGTATTGGCGACNTCTTCGGTAAAGCATTCGTTCGCAAAGAACGCTTGNGTTTCCATGCTGAAAGTTTTTGTGGTAATCAGCTCATTCCAAAGAGGATCGTCTGTAGTAACGTCGGTGTATGCTTGAAGNGCATAGGTTGTGTCGAACATCGCGATAGGATTTTGCAGTATCTCGCTGGCGGCCTCAAGCAGGTACTGAATCCCTTTGTCTTCATCCAGAGCTTTTATACGCGCTACTATGCTCATAGAACACCTCCCGGACAGTCATTCAACAAAACGGATAACGCGGCGGATGTAGATACAGATGTTTCCTCCTTTTTCTATGAAATTGTTGACGTGTTACTATTCTAGTGCTTCCCTGCTTTCTTGTCAAACGCTGNAGGCGNATTATACAAAATATTTTTATAATATTATTAAATGTTTACATAAATCAGGGCNGATAGCTGCCGGTCACCGCGCCAATCATCTGGTTTTCCGGCGAATCACCCGTTAACGCGGCCTGATTGCCGGATCCCGCATAGACATACGCCGCGTCAGCCTCTACCGTTGAGGGAGCGTCGCCGATCTCAATAAGGCCGGAGCAGAGGACATAGTTCTTCCAGCGCAGTGTACCCTCCACGAAGAATTGGTATTCGCCGGGAGGGACGCGATTGCCGTCCAAGTCGGTCAAGTCCCATACGCAAGTAACTTCCCCTGTTTGCGGCGTCGCCCCGGAGACGGCGTCTACATAATACGACGGCATGGAGGCAATGCCGGACTTTTCAACCCACAGAANGAGGGAATCCGGCCTGNTCTTAAACCCGCCGTCCGCAGTCCAGCGTGTAGCATACACGGTTTGCACATAATTCCCGTCGATGTCCTCGATCCACACGGCAAACTGATTGCTTGCCGAACCGGATTGCCCCACATAGTTAAAGGAGATGACGAGCTCGCCGGAGAACGGGCTTGCCGAAACCGGTGCATCGGCGTCGCTTTCGCTTTGACCGGCTGCCTGGGGAGAAACGGACGGTTCTGTCGCCAGTCCTGTTGCGGATTCTTCATCTGCTTCCGCAGGCGTCGCTACGCTTTGCGGGCTCCTTTCCGAACAAGCGCATAGCAGGATGATCAGGCAGATAAGAAGCAGTGTGAGGATGCTCTTTTTTTGTTGCATAATACCCCTCCCTTCTATTACATCATACCACAACATACTACAACAAATTATAATATATTAGAACATATTATAGCTGAATTTGTACATACGAATGCTACTGAAACGGCTCTGCATCAAGCCGGTGCTTGACAGGTAAGAATCCATAGAATATGCTATTCCCGTCCCTTGTTTTCGAAGGTACGGGTATATCGATCATGGAGGTACCGGGTTATGTATAACGACGAAATCGTTCTTGACGTGAAGGATCTTGTGATCCACTATGTTCTTGAAGATGAGACAGTGGAAGCGGTAAACGGCGTTACCTTCAGCCTCAGGAAAGGGCAGACCTTGGGTCTGGTCGGCGAAACAGGGGCGGGTAAAACCTCGACGGCGCTGGCCATACTCAATCTCGTACCGGACCCTCCCGGCGTGATCAAGAACGGGACCATCACCATCTGCGGATCGGAAGTGCTGAGCATGACGCCCAAGCAACTGGAGGAGATCCGGGGAAAAGACGTGTCGATGATTTTTCAGGATCCGATGACCTCGTTAAACCCGGTAATGACCGTGGAAGCACAGATCGCGGAGAGCGTAAAGATACACGAAAAGG
>WRNN01000212.1 GCA_009776595.1 Clostridiales bacterium | reverse complement strand
CGTACGCGCCCGGAACCGCAGCCTGCCTTAACCGAGGCGGAAGGCGGCGAAGGAAAGGTATACCACGTCTATCCTACAGATTGGGTAGGCGCCAAGGAAACGCCGAACTTCCTGAACCTGATGATGGCGTATTACACCAGTTACGCCGAGTCTGACTGGTCCAACTTCAGCCGGCCCCGCGTAAGGCCTGGCGACACGATCCTGATGCACGGCGGCCTGTACCTGGACGACCCCATGCGCTATGGCAACGACCTGTACCTCCGCGGCATGGGCACGCCCTTTGACGGGACCTACTACCTGACGGCCAAAGGCACACCGGAGAAGCCGATCACCATCAAAGCGGCAGGCGACGGCGAGGTCATATTCGACGGCGCCGGCTACCACAATCTCTTTAATGTGATGGCGTCGGAATACAACTATTTCGAGGGCTTGACCTTCCGCAATAGCAACCTTGTTTTCCAGGCGGGAATCAAGAACATCGCGGGTGCGACAGGCCTGACCGTGAAGAATTGCAAGTTTTACGATATGGGCTTAGGCGTCTTCACAGACTGGTCCGGGTCGAAAGACTTCTATATCGGGGACAATGAGTTCATTGGCCGGGAGAATCACGACTATCTGACCGGCTGGTTCGGATCCATGTGGACCAGCGGGCCCGCGCCGATCTCCGACCTGGCTTCGTATTGCTCGATCAAGCTGTATGGACAGGGCCATGTCATTTGCTACAACATCGCTAATTTCTTCCATGACGCGATCGACATTGCCACCTATGGGCTCCCGGACGGTGCCTATGAGGATGAGAACGGCCAATACAACGAAAACGGTTATGACGCCAATGGGATCAAACGCGACAGGTTGTGCTCTTCGATCGATATTTACAACAACGATATCAACGTATCGTGCGACAACTCCATCGAGAGCGACGGGGGCTGCTACAATATCCGGATCATGCGGAACAGCTGCTTCAACTGCGCCGAGCGTAGTATGAGCATGCAGCCAGTCTGGGGCGGTCCGGTATACTGGATCCGCAATGTCATTTATCACGCGCCTAGCGCCGGCGGGATCAAATTTGTCGCCGACCCNATGGGCGGCCTGTGGTANAACAACACCTTCGCCACCGATATAACCTGCTCCACCTCTTCGAANATGCATTTCAGGAATAACCTGATTCTTGCGGAAAGGGCTACCGCTCGCGTATGGTCCGTTACCCAGCGCACCAACTACTCGAGCTCCGATTANAACGGATTCGGCCTGCCGACCAACCAGGCGAACCCCTTCCAGTGGATTACGCCTCCCTTTGACCGTATGACCGATTATGACATCTCCGGCCGTACGACACGCAACTATGCCACGNTGGAAGCGATGCGCAGAGGCACCGGCCAGGAAATGCACAGCATCATTGTGGATTGGGATATCTTCATCAATGGATACGCACCTAACAACGCAACACCAACCACGATCTACTGGCCGGAAGACTTTGACTTCCGGCTCAAGCCGGATTCCGTAGCGGTTGACGCCGGTATGGTTCTTCCNAATGTGACCGATGGTTACAGCGGAAGCGCCCCCGACCTTGGCGCTTATGAAGTCGGCCAGACTTTACCCGTCTATGGACCGCGCTGGTAAACCCTAAGCTTATAGCGCAACAGACGAACGATGACGCTGCCGCGCGAACGCCGCGGCTGAACGAACTGAATGAGAGACTGGCACTTGGGCAGAGAAACCCAAGTGCTAGTCTTGATCGACCTGGTATACAGACCTATCAAGCTGTACGAAGCAGCAAAAATTNTAGCGTGTACACAAAACAGCACATCGGNAAGAAACGATGAAAATAATGGGAGGATAAACATGAGCAAGAAAACATTTCTGACTGCCGGATTGGCACTTCTTATGGTACTGACTTTACTGGCAGGATGCGGCGGCGGAACATCGGGGAACAACACTGCGCCGGCTTCGACGCCAGCCCAGACCCAGACCCCGGCCCAGACAGCGACGGAAACGCCGCCGGCTACTGTCACGACTATCCGCGCTGCCCATGTATTGACGCCGGATCATCCTTATCATCTGGGACTCGAAAAATTCGGTGAACTCGTAAGCGCCAAAACCAACGGCGCTTTGAAAGTCGAAGTTTTCCACAGCTCCCAGCTGGGGAACGAGAGGGACTTAATCGAAGGTCTGCAGTTGGGAACCGTCGAGATGTGTCTTGTTTCCACGGCGCCCCTGGCCGGCTTCACTTCCCAATTTGAAGTATTTGACCTGCCGTTTATTTTTAGCGAGACGCAGAAAGCCAGAGATATCCTGGACGGCCCCATCGGCCAGGACATTATGAGTACGCTGGATTCGCAGGGCATTGTCGGCTTATGTTACTTTGAGAACGGTTTCAGGCACATTACCAACAACATCAGGCCGATCAACACGCCGGATGATTTAAAAGGAATGAAGATCCGGACAATGGAAAGCCCCATCCATATGGCGAGTTTCAAGGCGATGGGCTCTGACCCGACGCCGATAGCCTTTGGCGAAGTGTACACAGCTCTACAACAAGGCGTCGTAGACGGCCAGGAAACCCCCTATGCCATCATCTACACATCAAACTTTTTTGAAGTGCAGAAGTATCTTTCCGAGACGGGACATTTTTATGCCCCGGCGCCTCTTCTCATGAGCAAGGCCTTCTTTGACGGCCTCGACGCGGACACCCAGAAAGCGGTACTGGAAGCCGCCATAGAATCCCGCGAATATGAAAGAGATGTTCTGGACGAGATGAACAAAAGTCTCGTAGATCAATTGCAAGAAGCCGGAATGACCATCAATAGCGTCGACAAACAGCCTTTTATCGATGTGGCGCAGTCGGTGTATGAAGAATTTGGGGATGAAATCGGCAGAGAGTTGATCCAAAAAATACAGGATGCGCAAAAGTAAAGTATACATAAGGGCAATAGCAGTGTAACAGAATCGTAGCAGAGGAACTGCAGTGTAACAGTAACGGCATATGGGGCTGACGCTTGAAGGGGCAACAAATCCCTTAACGTCAGTCCCTGCTTTTTGGGGCAGAACCGCAGCCCCGACGTCACAGTTCAGTACCGCCCGTCGCCATAACCGGTACTGAACGCTTGCCAGCTGGCCGTAAAATCAGCTTTCGCCTGACCGGGCTACTGGAATTGTATGCGNCGATATGCTATACTGAGCCCATGATTCAGGATATCGGCCCAAAACAATTTCATGTGGAATACCATGGTTTAGCCCCCCGGCCNGAAGACACCATATTTATGTATGAAGGGGACGCCGTCTACGTCCGCAGGGTAGGCGACGATATGGTATTTCCCAAGCTNTGCGAATTCGGGCGCGGGCCGGAAGCCCTTGAAGCGCAGCAGATCCGTTTCCGCTACCTGTTCTCTGTCGACGAAGAGCGGTTTTTTATACCGGATATCCACAATACCGGTATCCTGCAGGTCCCCCATGGCTATGAGACAAAGAGAGAGAATATGTACAGGGTCGCCAGGCCGCGATATCTGGCTTTCGCGGGAATCACCGCGCTGCAGCTTTACCAATGGTATAGTGCGCACAAGTATTGCGGTCGCTGCGGGACAGAAACCGGGCATTCCGATACGGAGCGGGCTATTCTCTGCCCCCAATGCGGCTATATCGAGTATCCGAAGATATCCCCCGTCGTCATTGTCGCCGTCGTCAACGGNGATAGTTTGCTGGTAACGCAATACAGAGGCCGCGCTGTCGCAAACCGNTACGCGCTTGTCGCGGGATTCGGCGAGATAGGNGAATCCCTGGAAGATACGGTGAGGCGCGAGGTGTTCGAGGAAACGGGCATACACGTGAAGAATCTGCATTATTATAAAAGCCAGCCTTGGGGCTTCTCCTCATCGCTGCTATCCGGCTTCTTCTGTGAACTCGATGGCGATCCGAAGATAACCGTGGACGAAAATGAATTGTCCGTGGCAATATGGCTTCCCCGGCGGGAAATCCCCGCGGCGGACAGCGATATCGCCCTAACGACGGAAATGATGGA
>WRNN01000211.1 GCA_009776595.1 Clostridiales bacterium | reverse complement strand
TCTATGGGCGGTGGCACTTCTTCCGCACCAGCCGCTTCCGCTTCTGCGGCTTCCCGGATGATCTCTTCGATCTCTTTCCTGATCTCCGTGATGCCTTTATCCCGATAATCCTCAATATCTGTTTCGGGCGCCAGCTCGACAAGCTTCAGAATCTCGGTATACTTTCCCGGCGTCAGGCCTTGCTCGTGGGCTTCACGGACCAATTCGCCGGAAACGATCTCGCAATCCACCTGCATATTTCCGCTTGCTACGGGCAGGGAGGCGACGCCGCCTGTGATGGCTTCGGACAGCATCGCGTCTTTATCGGGTATATCGGAATGCACCGCAACCTTAATCCAATTCTCATCTTCGGTAAGATAAGCGGATAAGGGCTCGCTAATCAGCAAATCTTCAAGGGCGCTTTCATATGGTTTATACAAGGCGCCGGCTGTATCGACAATCTGCCTGCTATCGTCACTATAGGCGGATACGCGTATGACCCTGTCGAAGCGGTTTAAGCCCATTTCCATACTCGGGTTGATATCCAGGCTGATCATGGAACGCTCCGTAAAATACAGGCGCTGACCGCCCGCGCTGAGCAGGATCACGAAAAGAAAACAGGCGGCGGCAGTCCATAAGGGCCTGGACGATACGGAAGATTTTCGGATAGTGACCACATCCCCTTTGCGCCAGCTTGCTTTGGCACGAAGGGAAACGAGGGAACCGCCCGTCAGCAGAACGATCGCCCGATTGTCAATGATTTCAAATACAAGGCCCGTTTTCATGATTTCAGCTCCTCGTACAGCGGTAAAAAAGCCTTGATAAGAGGATAGTCGCCCACAAGCAGGATCACAATCGTCACGATATACTTCCGCCGTTTCTCAATGGTTTTCTCCGATAATCCAAAGTTCTTTGCCAGTTCAGACTGCGCCAGACGGTTGTTCTTGATCAGGTTCTCCAGCATTTTCTTGTCGGAAGCGACAAATCGTCCCAAGTCAGCGCATTGTTTTCTGCTTTGCTTTTGCTTCGGGCATATCCGGGGGAGATCCCGGAAAGAGATGCCGTATTCTGCAAGCTGTCGCGAAAAAACGTCTATTTCGTCTGAAAGGCTTTCCCGTTCCTTTTCCAGGTCGTAGGCGGCAAGGGAAGCTCTTTCCTCTGCCGTCTCAGATACGGAATCCTCTTCCGCGGGGAATAAGGGAAGGATTCTTCCTTTATACCGCATCTGTTTACGGCTTTCATCAATGAGCCTGTTGCGGATACAGGTGGCGCAAAAGGCTACGAAATGCCCTCTTTCGATATCATACTGCTTTACGCAATTCATGAAGGTGAGCATAGCAATGCTTAGCCTGTCGTCGTACTCCATGCCCATGCTGCCCGCGTCGCTTATCGTTCGTTTGATAAAGGGCATATACTCCGCAATCAGGCGATCCAGTTCAACACTGTCGGTTTTAGCTGACTCGATTCGTTCGATTAACGCAGCCAAAGGAATCCCCCTCACTTCATAGATACGGAAGGAAGGATTTATTTATGTAGGGTGTGAAAGATTTTCTCCGATTCATTTAACCTATCATATACCCGCTTTTTTTGAAAGGTATTCTTTGAACGCGCGCCGGTCATCGTACACGTTAAATGACTTTATGTTGTGGGAACAGCCATTATAGGGAGATCCGCATGATGGTAATACTTGATAGCCTTTGCGACGTCAATGCTGCTTCCGCCGCCGATTGCCACTATAAAGTCACAGGTATTCTTCCATAAAGTCTTTACCCCCGCCTGAACGTCGTCATAAAGGGGGNTTGATGTAAAGTCACTAAATCATGTAAATTCGCAAGGAAGCGCAATACCAAATGAATCAAAAGCGTTATCGCATACCAATAACGGCTTTTTATCTTTCAGTATCTTGTGAGTGAAAAGTTCTGAGGGAATATATAGTAAGTATTTGTTATAAATAAGCAAGGATGAGCCAAAAACAATACAACTACCCGATATAGTGAGGGTGAGAAGCCATCACGAAAGCGGGGATTTATCGAAGGACACAATTATGGCTGTATTAGCGCACTGGCAACGAATGGGACTTACTTCCGAAGCATCCCGCTTATGGCAGAGATTCAAGAAAGCAAAATTAAGACGGGCGGGCTGAGCCTGGTTGAGCAGATGGTCGAATGTGGGGGGAGACAGAGCGAAGTGCTGAAAAATCATTCCCGTCTTTTTGCGAACCTGACGGAGCTCTTTTTTATCTGCCCGGCTGATATGATGCCCGTCAAACAGTATCGCACCCTGCGTTACGTCAACAAGCCTGTTGATGCAACGCAGGATGGTCGATTTGCCGGATCCCGACGGCCCGATGATGGATACGAACTCGCCCTCCTCTATGGAAAAAGAAATGTTAGTCAGCGCCGGCCCTTACGGTATAAACAGCGCCGACTGCATTCTCTTCGCCGGATTTGAGTTCAATATAGGGTTGTAATTCTATATCACAGAAAGCCGCAGGGTACCATGTCACGATGATAGGGCTTGTGTTTGCGGCAGGCGTTTGCGTATTTGCCGGAGCGGAACTATTCGGTGTGTTCGCGTTTTCCGGACTGTTGGATGCGGAAGCGCTGCTTGGCGCGCCGGCGCTGCAAGCAACCATACCTGTTACCATAAGGGCTACAAGCAAAAGTGAAGCAATAACTCTTTTCATTTTGTTTTTCTTCATAAAGACGCAATGTAAAATCTACTATCAGGACAATGTAAAATTTAAACACACGGATCGTGGGTAAAAAACGCGGTCTTACAAGCATTTTACACATTGTATACTCTGTCTTGATTGTGCGGCAAAAGAAAGAGCGTAAAATGAATAGTGAAGATAGAGAAAAAGAAAAAAGAAGAATCGGTTTCGATGGAAAACCGAGAAAGGACTGATAATGAACATAATAGCTGACTTACACACTCATACCATTGCAAGCGGTCACGCCTACAGTACGCTTATGGAAAACATAAACGCTGCAAAGGAGAGCGGGATTCAAATTTTAGGTATCTCTGACCACGCGCCGGCGTTGGAGGATGCGCCGAAAGAAACGTATTTCATGAATCTGAAAGTAGTGCACAAAGAATGGCATTCCCTTAAAATACTGCACGGCGCAGAGTTGAGTATCCTCAATGAGTATGGAGACGTCGATCTCTCTGATGAAACGCTGAGCATGCTGGATTATACGGTGGCGAGCTTGCATTATCCTGCTTTTCCCAGGGAAAAGCTATCCCTTTGCACCGACGCCGTTATTGCAGCAATGCACAATCCATATATTTACATTCTCGGACACCCTGACGACGACCTGATGCCTCTTGATTATGAGGCGATCACTCTTGCGGCGAAGCGCTACTATGTAGCGCTGGAGGTGAACAATTCCTCATTAAGCCCTGTTTCCTTTCGAAAGGGCGCGGCAGAGAATTACCGAACGATACTAAAACTGGCAAGAAATTTGGGCGTGCCAATTATTGTTTCGAGCGATAGTCACATTTGTTATGATATCGGGAATTTTTCGCGAGCCTTGGCGCTCCTTAAAGAACTTAGATTTCCTGAAGAGCTTATTGTGAACAGCTCAATGAAACGATTGACTGACTTTTTTGAATGTAGAAAAAATGCGGCGGCTTCAGCGAACCGGAGAACTTTTCGACTTGCCGTATAGAGACGCTTGCCTTTCCGGCCATATCACCCTGAACCGGGGCCCGGTTCCATGAGAAAGCAAAAAGCCCGCATTACTGCGGGCTTTTGCTTATGCGAAGGAGGGGACTTGAACCCCTATGCCCAATTGGGCACCAGCACCTCAAGCTGGCGCGTCTGCCAGTTCCGCCACCCTCGCATCCGGCCGGTTAGTAAAAAAACCTGAATCGGACAGATGTAATGATAGCACAATAGTTGATATTTGGTCAATAAAAACAATTTCGGATGCAATTGTGCCATATGGATACCTGAACAGGAAATGGTTAAAAAAGACAGTATCCGAAAGCACGCTATTGATATTTGTCGGCGAAGGACGTATAATGGGCTCATTCTG
>WRNN01000210.1 GCA_009776595.1 Clostridiales bacterium | reverse complement strand
GGCCGACGACGACGCAGTATCAGAAATTCAATTCCGCCGTCCATACCGGCGGCGCCGTACGCATGTACCATCTGCCCGGGATTACCCCGGAGGCGCCCAACATCGAATTCGCCACGGGCGGCAAACCATTTAAGAAGCAAGTCATGATCGACGACAATGTGCTGCGCAGAACTTACGACTCGTTGAACTACCGCTGGACGGACGATGTGGATTTCGTCTACCTGGGCTGCCCTCACCTGAATATCGTCGACCTGATGCGCCTCTCCGTCAAGCTGGAGGGCAAATCCTGTAAAATCCCTATGTGGATCATGACCGCGCCCTGGCTCTACGAGCCTGCGCGAAGCTTGGGCTATATCGACGTCTTTGAGAAAGCGGGCGTACATCTGCTGTCGGGTTCCTGCCTGGCGGCTATGGGCGCCATGCCCGACGGCGTGCGCAGTATCGCCGTCGATACCGCAAAGCAGGCGCAGTATGTCACCGGCCTCTATGCGGAAGGGGACGACCGTCTGCAAGTCTGCTACGGTTCCCAGGATGATTGCATCGACGCCGCCCTGACAGGCAAATGGCGCGGGGAATGGAGGTAAGCATATGCCGGATCAAGGTAAAAAAATACGGCTGAAAGGCCGCTGCGAATACCCGGGTATAGCGGAGGGGGAGGCGCTGGTCGCCCCCGGATTCCTGCAAGGCTATACCAATGTCAACTCCAGGGAAGGCTACACCACCGAGCGTAACCATCCGCTGTATAAAGTCCCCTATGCGGGCAAAATACTGGTGTTCTACTCGCCCAGGGGCTCGGGTGGCTTCATGGCTTATGGCAGCGGCAACAAGATCCCCGCCGCTTTTGTGCATACGAAAAGCAGCCCCCTGATGGTCAACACCGCGATGCAGGCCCATGTGCCCATGATGACCGATTTCGAAGACGACCCCCTGAAGTACATTGAGACGGGCGATACCGTGCTGGTTAATGCGGACGAGGGCTACATCGAAATTACCAAAAAGGCCTGAGAATTCGTTGAATGGGACAGCATCCCATCAAATCATCTTACCAAGGGGATGCCGCTTCGCTATGGTTGCGGGCAGCAGCGCAGTTTAGGAAAAGGCTTCCGCCGTTTCCATTAAGATTTCCTTGAGCCGGTCCGGGTCGTACGCCCGCCCGGCTTCTTTGATTTGGGCAAGCCTGCTTTGGAAAGCGTCGGCGTCAAAGCTTTTGCTCATCATCACAAAAAGCTTTTCCTGCGCCGTTCTGCTTGCCTTTTCGCTNTCCAGGATGATTTCCTCAGTCATCTTCTCTCCCGGACGCGGGCCGATGAACTCGATCCGGATATCCCTTTCCGGTTCGAAGCCGGACAGGCGGATCAGCTCTTTCGCCAGATCNTAGATTTTCACCGGCTTGCCCATATCCAGTATAAAGATTTCTCCGCCTTCGGCAAGGGTGCCGGCGATCATCACCAGGGAGACCGCTTCCGGAATAGTAATGAAGTAGCGCTCCATATCCTGATGGGTCACCGTCACCGGCCCGCCCGCTTCAATCTGCTTCTGGAAGGTGGGTATCACGCTGCCTGTGGAAGCCAGTACATTCCCGAAACGGACTGCCGCCATCCTGCATCCCGGCAAAGCCGGCGCATCGCTCTCCAGCGAAGTCTGCACTGCATCGCAGGCCTGCGCCTGTGCCGTTTCGTTAGCTTGCGCAATATCAGCAGCTTGCATAGCATCTTCATCTTGCATTGCATCGTCGGCGGGCGCCTTTGCATCCGTATTCGGAGCTAAGCTATGACCATGCGGTTCATACCCGCCAGGTCCCAGGTTTTGCACATCGCTTTCCCGCGACGCCTGCCTGTTTGCTTCCTGCACTTCCTGTGCTGCCTGCAAGCCCGCGCTCTGGGTCAGCAGCTCCGCGATACGCTTTGTCGCCCCCATGACACTGGATGGATTCACAGCCTTATCTGTGGATATAAGGATAAAGCGCTCGGCGCCGAAGCGTCGGCAGGCCTCGAGGACATTCTCTGTGCCGATGATATTATTCTTCACCGCTTCAAAAGGATTCGCCTCCGTCATCGGTACATGCTTATGCGCAGCCGCGTGAAACACCAGTTTCGGCTGATGGGTCCGGAAGACATAAGCCAGGCATTCCTCGTCCTGTATGGAACCCAGGCATAATTCGTATTTCCCGGCAGGGTAAAGCCTGCTGAGTTCTTCATTTATCGCAAATAAGCCGTTTTCATCAATATCGAAGATCACGAGCTTGCCGCAGCCATTGGCCAGCGCTTGCCGGCATATCTCCGCGCCGATGGAACCGGCGCCGCCGGTGACCAGTACCACCTTACCCTGCAAGCAGCGGAAGATCAGGTCCCGGTCAAGCTGTATGCTGTCTCGAAAGAGCAGATCCTCGATGGCAATCTGCCGGAGCGCCTTATGGTCGCCTGCAAAATAGCTTTCCATATCCACTGCCGAGCGAAAAAGGCGCAGTTTGATCCCGCAGGAGGCGCATTTCTGATGAATCTCGGCAATCCTCGCCGGTTCCAGCGAAGGGATGGCGAGTATGGCTTCCTCTATGTTGAAACTTTTGGCGATTCGGGGGATCTGGTTCAGTCGCGCAGCAACCATTATACCGGCTACCCGCATATGGAGTTTCGCCGGATCGTCGTCCACCGCGACCACCGGATATAAGGCTTCGCCGATGTTTTCTTCCAGGCGTTTGATCAGCATAGCACCGGTGGCGCCTGCGCCGATGATCATCGCCCGGCGGGCGTTCGGCTGATTTCTGGTTCTTAGCCAATGTCTGAATCGGGGAATCAGGCGGATCCCTGTGGTCGCAATGAGCAGGATGCCGAAATAAATCACAGAGATGGATCCGGATACAGTATAAATACCTGCATATTTGATGAATAAAAACACAGCAGCCGAAAAGAAGGAGGCGGCAATCTGCCGGAACGCGTCGGCGAATCCGATGTACTGCAACACAGATTGGTAGGTACCGAAGGCCATTCCGGCGATGACGATGGTGACCGCCGCAATAGGATAATACCGAAGCAGATGCATCCGGTAATCCGGCGGAATGCTGCCTTCAAAGCGCAGCAGCGTAGCCAGAAAGACGGCTGCCACGCTCAATATCGCGTCTATGGTAATAAATGCGAGTTGATTCCTGTATTTCATAAGCTTGCCAGCGCTTCCTGCCATGCAGCCACCATTGCCCTTAACTCCTCACCCGGCTCGATCACGACCCATTGATCCGCGGACATCCGCTCCATCTCGTCAGGGATGCCAAGCCCTCTTTCCAGCCATTGCCGGTGGATTTCCTTCCACTCCGCAAGCCTTGCCGCCTGCGCGGCTGCATCTGCTTCTGTAGAACCTTCCGCCGCGCCATTCTCTACGTCATTTGCCGAGCCGTTCTCAGCTTCAATCTCAGCGCTATTCTCAGAGCCGCTCTCTGCTTTATCCTCAGAGCCGCTCTCTGCTTCATTCTCAAGCCCGCCTGCCTGTTCGTCCGCTTCCCCTGCATCAAGGGGGTATCTGCTCAGCACCGCGTTGACTAACTCTCCTCTGAGCAGCCAGTACGATGACAGGTAAGGTTCCAGTTCCGTTAGCCTTCGGCTGATTTCCCAGGCGGTATCATTGTACCCGGTCATCACATAATACTCCATCAGCACACCCAGTGCGGCAGTGCTGAATTGCGCCTGCTTGCCTGCTCCCTCAGCCAGCATCTGGCTTTGAGAAAAGGCGTCGCCATAGAGAACCTGTTTCCTCACGATCTGAAGCGCGGCTGCCGCCTTATACTCAGGCTTTGTGAAATCCCATTCCGCAGCGGCTCTGATCAAGGTTTCCGCGCTTTCCGTATCCCCTTCGCTCAAGCTTTGAAAATACGCCTGGGCATAGGCGTTCGCCCGGCTAAAGCGGAAAGACACGACGCAGCAAAACAGCAGCAAGACAAGAAGGGCGACAGCGTCCCGCAGATAGCGCAGGACGACGCTGCCCATGCTTGCATCGCGTTTGCCGGAGCCAGCAGAGGCTTTACCGCGCGCGCCCGAG
>WRNN01000209.1 GCA_009776595.1 Clostridiales bacterium | reverse complement strand
GCAGGCTCAATTTGACAGAAGTTAGGGGAGGATTTATGGTTTCGTTCGAACCCGTTGCATTGGGGGACAGGGAAAGGCTCTCGCGCCGCCTTCGAATGTTCCCCGACAATGAGGCTAGCGAGTATACGTTTACAAATCTCTTTATCTGGGAAGGCGCGGAAAACATCGAATGGTTGGATACCGGAGACTTTATGCTCCTTCGCACCTGGCCGAAAGGCATCCTGCATTATCTCATGGCTTTCGCAGAAGATGACAAACTCGAAGAAGCGCTGGAAACCGCTATCGGAACGGCAAAAGCGGATGGTCGGCGTTTTTCCATGCACAGCCTGCCCGCGTGGTATTGTGATAAGCTTCGCGAGCGNCTTCCNGGNCGTTTTCGTTTTGAACGTGAAGCACGCTTGGATGATTATGTTTACCAAACAAGGGACCTGATCGATTTGGCAGGGAAAAAATACCAGTCAAAGCGCAACCATATCAACCGGTTTATGAGCGTATACGGGCGTCGCTACGAGTACAAGACNTATGACCCGGATATGGCGGACGACTGTATGGCGGTTTACGACTCCTGGCTCTCGACCCACGAGGATCCCGAGTCCCTGCAAAGCGAACGCGAATCGGTCAGGCGCGCCCTCTATCACGCCAAAGAGCTGGATACCGTGGGCGGCGTCATCCTGGTGGACGGCAGGCCGGAAGCGTTCAGCATAGGCGAGCGCCTTACCGTGGATATGGCCGTGATCCATATCGAGAAAGCCAATCTCCGGATACCGGAACTGTTTTCGCTGATCAACCGGGAATTCTCAAGCCATGCCTTCGCGGATCTCCAATGGATCAACCGCGAGGAAGACATGGGTGACGAAGGATTACGTCGCTCCAAACAATCCTATAATCCCGCGCGAATGGTTGAAAAATACCATGCCGTCCTGGCGGAGGAATCCGATTGAAGGTAATCGGCCGGCCGCGATGAAACGCGTGAAGCCAAACGAAAGAAACAGGTAAGCGCTATGTTGCGTATGCGAAGCCTTTCAGCAGAAGAAAGACATATGGCCGCGGAGCTATGGATGTACAGCTTCGGGGATACGCCCGCGTTCACAGATTGGTATTTCCGGCGGAGAGCGGGAGAAGTGTTCGCTTTGCTTGACGATCAGGACCTTGTGGCGCAAATTGTTAGCGTACCTGTATCTCTCAGCATACGCGACGCCGCCTGTAAAGCGGCGATGCTTTCGGGAATCACCACGGCGCCCGCCCGCCGCAGGGAGGGGCATATGTCCGCCCTGATACGGAAGAGCCTCACGCTTCTGCGGGAGAAAGACGTCTGTGCGGCCGCCCTGTATCCCTTTGATTATGATTATTATCGCCGGTACGGGTTTGCGGCCTGCGGCGAGGTCGCCAGGCTGAAAGTGGAACTCAGCCGTTTGCCCGGCGCCGCGCTTCAGGGTCAAATTCTCCCTTTGCGTCACGGCAGTGAAGACCTCAGGCTTCTGCTCGGCGCTTATCAGGCCTGCTTCTCGCAATACAGCGGCCATGCAAGGCGGGATGAAGCGGCCTTCTCTTTGCTCCTTGAAGAGCTCGCTTTGGACAATGGCTACGCCGCGGTCTACCGGCACGACGGAAAGGAAGAAGGCTATCTTCTCTACTACATGCAGGATAAAACCATCGTGGTGAACGAAATCGGCGCTGCGAGCCATTCCGCCCGGCTGGACTTGCTGAGTTACCTGGGCAGCCACTCTTCCAGCATGGAGGATGCGGAATTTCTATGTCCCCTGGAGGATCCTCTATGGCGCCTCCTGCCGGATCCCCGGGGCGCGGTTTCCGCCGAGCCCTACGATATGCTCCGCCTGGTCGATCTCGGGCGCGCCATGCAAGGCCTGCCCGCTGCACAGAGCGCAGAAGCCGGCCTGACGCTTCGCATTTTGGATCCCTACGCGCCATGGAACGAAGGATTATGGCATTTTTCCGCCCATGACGGCGCCCTGACGGTGAAAAAGCTTCCCGAACAGGAAGCAGGTTCGCCAAGCGATCCCGGCGCCGGCGCCAATCCCAGTTCCCGCCTCAGCCAGCGGCCTGCGCCCGGCGATGATCCCGTCCTTACCATCGGAGAGCTGACGCAATGGGCTTTCGGATGCGCAAGCGGCAGAGACCTTATCCTTTCCGGCGCCGCCCTGACGGAAGCCGCCGCCTGCGCAATGGACGCCCTGTTGGTCAAGCAGCCTTTCTTTCTTTACGAAATGTATTAGTCGCCTGTCCGGTATATGCACGGTACATTTACATTTTAACGGGGAGTAAAAAAAGATGAAAAGAATTGACGCGCATCTCCACTATCGCACCGGGAACCCTCACTTCGACCAGCTGGCGCAACGGGCCGGCCATGAAAACTCCGAGGAGCATTTACGGGCTGTCTTTGCCAGAGAAGGCATCGTCTGTGCAATCGTCATGAGCAACCTGAGCATGGCGTCCGACGACATGCAGTATCCGGATTTTCTCCGCCACTACTGCGCCGGTATCGGCTCGGAGTCCCTAATGCCCGACAGGATCGAACACTCGATTGAGACGGCGGAGAAGCATCTGCGCCTCAAGGATTGCGTCGGCCTGAAGATATATGCCGGCTACACACCCCGTGACTTAAGCGACCCGGCGTATATGCCATTTTATGAACTTGCCAAGCGTTATGCCAAGCCTGTCGCCGTACATATGGGCGTCACTGCGCATCCCAGGGCGCTTCTGCGCTACTGCCATCCCATGCAGATCGATGAGGTCGCCGTGGCTTTTCCGGAACTGCAGTTTGTCATGTGCCACTTCGGCAACCCGTGGCTCATGGACGCCGCCGCCGTACTGGAGAAGAATGAAAACGTCGCTGCGGACTTGTCCGGCCTGATCGCGGGCAAGCTGGACCTGGAGCACTACCTGCAGGATCAGCACGGCTATGTGGAGCAGCTGAAGACCTGGATTCATTATGTGGAAGATTATCAGAAATTCATGTTTGGCACCGATTGGCCGCTGACCGGTTTCGGTGAATACATCCGCTTATTCGAGCATATTATCCCTGAGAAACACCACGAGAGTTTCTTCTATGAGAATGCCAAGCGCATCTACGGTTTGACGGATCTCTCCTGAATGTCGTCGTAGATCGAGCCATAGATCCGGATGCGTCCCACCTTGCAGGTGTAAAGTTTATGGAGGCCCGCGCCTTCCGCCCGTATCAGTACCTGATACTCCCCGTCGGGAATATCCGGCGCCGTATAATACCGGCGATCGGTTACGGTACTCCCGTCCAGATGGGTATACTTCGCCTCAGGCAGCTGCCAGACAGCCTTTCCGGCGCCTGACGTGCCCTCCGTACGCTCCAGCGCAAGGCTCTTGACCAATTTCCCCCGTGTATCGTAAAACTCCGCCGTGACCTTATCCGGTCCGTTCAGCACGCCTCCTACGGCTTCCGCCCGGGGAGGCACTTTTGTTTCCCAGTCCGTGCTATAGGCCGTCTCTACTTGTAGTGAGAATCCGGCGCCTGCTCTCGTGATTTGATCGGGATCCAGGCCCCTGGTTTTCGCGTAAGGGATGATTTCCCATGCCCCCCTCCCCTCCCTGTCTTCCGGCGACGGTTTAGCCGGATCCGGCAGGCGGCCTTGCCCGGTATGCATGGTAAGGGTCGCCGACAAGCTCTCCTTGTACTCCACTTCGACATACTGGTAGATAGGGCTATTGTAGTCCGTATAGGAATGCGTCGTAGTGACTCTCTTTCCCGCGGAGTTAACGTAAGACGTTGTGTAAGTCCTTGTCTTGTATCCGACCAATACGGCATAGGTGACCGGCCACTCTCCGTTTTCCCGCAGATCCGCACAATTCGCCTTTATCTGAGGCTGCCCGATCTGTATATAGCGCCGGAGAGAATTGTTGCTTTCATCTGTGTCGATCACCGGTTCCTGCGGCATAAGGCTGACTTCCGCCATAGCGATACCCGGCTTATCTGTACCCGGCCAGTCATAGCTCTTCTTCTGCGTTTCCCCTCCGTCCAGATCCACCGTCTCCCTGTGAA
>WRNN01000208.1 GCA_009776595.1 Clostridiales bacterium | reverse complement strand
CGGATGGAGGAAGGGCGGGTGAGGACNCAATGAGAATGGCGCGTTTGCCTGATCCCCTCTGTGCTTTCGCTCTGGCTGCGTATCTCTCCCTGTTTGCTATCTTTGCACAAAGCCTCCGGCTGGTGGCCGCGCTGCTCGTTTTGTCCCTATTATCCGTCTCACTCATGGGCGTCTCGTTAAGCCGTGTCATGCGGCAGCTCAGGCGCTTGTGGCAGGTCATCCTCACAATCGCGATACTGCAGAGCTGCTTCTCCGCCTCCGGCGTCATATGGATACGCGTCGGATCCGTCACCCTCCTGACTTCCGGCGGCGTCGAAAAGGGACTGCTTGTCTTTTGCAGGCTGAGTATCCTGGTCCTGAGCGGCGCTTTATTTACCTTGTATCGTCCCGGGGAATTGATCCGGACGCTGATACGCCTGAAGCTGCCTTATGAAATCGCCTATATGGTTTCGGCGGGCCTTCGCTTTGTGCCGATGATGGGAGAAGAACTCCGTGACAGCCTTACCGCCTTGGCTTTACGGGGCGTTTCGGTCGAAGAGATGAAGCTGCGCCGGCGGATTAAAGTATATCTTTACCTGTTGCTGCCCATGATAGCCGGCTGCCTGCATAAGGCGGGAAGGCTTGCCATGGCTATGGAGATGCGCGGCTTTGGCGCTTATCCCCGGCGCACAAGCTACGTAACTTATACGATGCGCCGCAGCGACTACGGTATAGTATGCGCCGCGGCGTTGCTGGCGTTGCTGACAGGCGCGGCAATCCTGTCCGGCTTCATCAGATAGAAGGCAGCCGGATTGATTTACCGGTAAGAAAACGGTATGATGTACGAAATAATGCCGGAACGAAACACCGGAATTGTAGGAGGGATCGCATGAAAATTGCTTCCTGGAACGTCAACGGGTTCAGGGCCGTGATGAAGCGAAATTTTACGGAGGCTTTCGAAGCGATAGACGCCGACATCTTTTGCCTCCAGGAGACAAAGCTGCAAGCAGGCCAGCATGACGCGGAATTCGAAGGCTATCACGAATACTGGAACTATGCGGAGCGAAAGGGCTACTCCGGCACGGTGATTTTCACCAGGGACGCGCCGATGGGAACGTCCTTTGGTATTGGCCATGAAGCGCATGATCAGGAAGGCCGCGTGATAACCCTGGAGTATCCGGGATTTTATATGGTTAATTGCTACACGCCCAACTCCCGTGACGGCCTGGTTCGCCTGGACTACCGCATGGAATGGGAAGACGCTTTCCGGGCATATCTTGCGGCGCTGAAAGGGCGAAAACCTGTCGTCCTTTGCGGCGACCTGAATGTAGCCCATCAGGAGATCGATTTGACACATCCGAAAACCAACCGGATGAACCCGGGCTTTACCGACCAGGAGAGGGAGAAGTTCAGCCGCCTTCTGGACGCGGGTTTTGCCGACACTTTCCGGCGCTTGTACCCGGACAAAGAAGGCGCCTACAGCTGGTGGTCCTACCGGGCCGCGGCAAGGGAACGGAATGTGGGCTGGCGGATTGATTATTTTGTTGTATCAGAGGAAATAATGCCGGCAGTGAAAGACAGTCAAATCCTGCAGGACGTACAAGGCAGCGACCATTGCCCGGTTTTGATCGCGATAGATCTGTGAGNCGGGAGCAGGCTAAAAGTTCACATATTGTTCAGGCTTTTTGCCTTGATCCCGTTTGTTGTTCCTGTAGAATGGATGAAAAAAAGGCGGTTCAGCGTTTGATAAAGAATTCAGGTTTCCCTTGGCGGTATCGGAAAGCAATAGCTATCGCATTTCTTTGCGTATTTATGCTTGTCGCGGCGGCGCAGCCCCTTTCCGCCCGCATTGTCGTCGTACAGAAAGATCAGGTCAACGTCAGGCAAGGGGCAAGTACCTCCTCCGCCATATTGGGCAAGGTGGGTAAAGACATGATTTTCGGCTGGCAGGGCGCTTCCGCAGACTGGACAAAGATTCGCTATACAAGCGGCAGGCAGGGCTATATCCGCAACGACCTGCTNCAAGGCTTTGACGAGGTCGAGGTCACAGGCTCCGGCGTACGGATTCGGGAAAGCCCGTCTTTACAGGCTGCGGTGTTGGGCAATGTGACAAAAGGCGACAAGCTGGCTGTTTCGGATTATGAGAGCGGATGGTACAATGTCAGCTATGGGGAATCCGCAGGTTGGATATCGGCGGATTACGCGAAACCGGCGGCGCCGGTAGCCCTGTCGTCCGCAGCTTCCGCACAGCTTCCCCAAGCGGATTGGCAGGCGCCCGCGGTCGCCGCGCATAACTTTGATTCCGCTACTGTCAGCGCCAACCCGCGGGAAGGCGTGCTCAGCGGCAAAATTATCACGCTGGATCCGGGCCATGGCGTTTGGATCGACGGCCGCCTGGATCCCGGCGCGCAGAGCGCTGTGCTGGGCATTTGGGAAAAGGACATAAATTTGGACGTCACGTTAAAGCTGAAAGCAATCCTGGAGGATGCGGGCGCTACGGTCTGGATGACCCATACAGGCGAAACCACCCTGAGCCTGAGCGGCAGGGCGGCTCTTGCCAATCAAAACGCTTCGCATATCTTTGTCAGCATCCACACGAACTCTTCGGATAATACGGCGTTGAACGGGCACTCCGTCTATTTCTACGCGCCGCTGACCGACAGCAGGCTGGGAAACCAGCGCCCTCTCCGGCAAGCCCTTGCCCGATACGTCCAGGAGAGTCTGGCCCAATCGGTCGGTCGGGCCGATCTGGGGGTTAAAGAAAGCAACTTTGTGGTGCTCCGGGAGACGCAATGCCCTTCCCTGCTGGTGGAAACGGCTTTTATGAGCGATCCTGAAGAGGAGCTGCTGCTGGCGCAAGGCTTCTTTCGACAGCAACTGGCGGAGGCCATAGCGAACGGAATTATGAAATACTTCGGCGTCTCGCGATCTGGCGCTTCTTAAACGCGAATTAAATACTAAGGACGACCTCGTCTCCGGATACGGCAAGTTTTGTGCCAAAGCGCTGGCTGAGCCTGCGGATCGTTTCCGTAACGAAAGCGCCGGCTTCCGAATCAGGCTGATGCACGACCGCGTCGTTGCTTTCATCGTCTCTTCGCACGGGAACGAAGCTGATCTTTGACGCGGCGCCGCCTTCCAGCGTCACATAAGCGACGATGCCGTCCTTCATCCCGTTTCGCATAAAATGCCAGTCAAAGGCGAAATTGCCCATACTGTAGAAAATGGGTTTTCCATTATAGATCTCAATCCCCTGCGGGCGGTGAGGGTGATGGCCCATCACGATATCCGCGCCGGCGTCCATAGCCGCATGGGCCAGTTCAATTTGATAGTCCTGTATATTTTCATCACTGGATACGCCCCAATGGCAGGATAAGACGACATAATCCACCTGCGGGCGGAGCTTGGCGATATCTTCCAGCATCAGCGCCTTTTCCTTCTCATCCAGCCAGGTTTTGACTGATGGCAAAGCGCCCGGCATTTCTTCGGTACGCCAACTGGGGATGATGCTCATCTCCGCTTTCACGGTCGCCGCGCCAGGTCTCTTCGCTAACGCAGGCACAAACTGGGGATAAAATACGCTGGTGTAGCTCAGGAAGCCGAATCGGACGCCCTTCTTTTCTACAATGGCAGGTTTGCGCGCCTCTTCAATATTTTTGCCGAGTCCGGCGTGCGCGATACCGCAATTGTCCAGTTCCTGAATCGCAAGCAGGGTGCTTTCCACACTGCCGCTTACGTTTGACGCCGCGCTGACCGCATCGAAACCCGCGGCTTTCCATGCCCGGACGCAGTCCGGTTTGGAATGCTCCCAGCCCCTTTTATAGGGAAGGTCCGGCATATCGTTGTTATCAGATGGCTTGAGGGCATACGTCGTTTCCATATGGCCAAAAAGCAGGTCCGCTCTGTCCAGATAAGCCTGGGCTTTTACGAAAGCCGTTTCGGGATTGGCGCGGTTAACATTGGTTTCACCGATAAGTCCTAAGCGTATGGTTGTCATAGTTTTCCCTCCATTTATTTAACCATTTATCATGGTAGTGTTCTGTAAAGATTATACGC
>WRNN01000207.1 GCA_009776595.1 Clostridiales bacterium | reverse complement strand
GTTGTTTTCCCTGCGCCGGTAGGCCCGACGATGGCGATTTTTTGCCCGGCCCTGATGGCGGCGGAGAAATCCCTGATAATCGTTTTCTCTTTGTCGTAGCCGAAGCGGACGTTTCTGAATTCCACATTTCCTTCGACATGGCTGAGCCGCTTATCGATATGGCTTTCATCGGTAAGTTCTTCTTCTTCGAAGAAGGCGAAGACCCGCTCGCCTGCCGCCGCCGCNAATTGCAGGGATTGCGCCGATTGCGCCATTTGCGTCAAGGGCTGGGTGAACAGGCGGACATAAATCATAAACGAGACGATCACGCCAAAGGAAATCACGCCGTTCATCGCCAGCGCCGCGCCAACTACACAGACGGCGACATAGCCGAAGCTGCCGCTGAACTGCATAAGCGGCATCATCATCCCCGACAAAAACTGTGCTTTCCAGCCGCTTTCATAGAGCGCGCCGTTCATCTCCTCGAAAGTTTTTCGCGCTTCTTTCACTCCATTGTAAGCTTTGAGGACGCTTTGGCCTGTATACACTTCCTCAATGTATCCGTTGATATCCCCCAGTCCTTGCTGCTGCGCGACAAAGTGCTTCTGTGATTTGGACATGATCAGGATCATGAAGGCGAAGCCGGCGAAGGAAGAACCAATCGCGGTCAGCGCCATCAGCCAGTTGGTGCTGAACATCATGACCAGGGAGCCGATCAGCAGAATCACGGCCTTTACCAATCCGTCCAGGTTCTGGTTAAAGGTCTGCCCTATGGCGTCCACGTCGTTGATCACACGGCTGATCACATCGCCATGGCTTGTATGGTCAAAATACGCAAGCGGAATCTTGTTGATCTTCCCGGACACATCCGTTCTCAGGTTCCTGGATATCCTTGCCGAAACGGTTGCCATCACATAGCTCCCGGTGAATAAAAGAACCGTCGCCGCGCTATAGATGAAAACAAGCTGCAGGGCATAACGCTTCACCACAGCCATATCGATGGCGCCGGATACGGCTTGCCCGTTGATGATTTCCGGAAGCCCTTTTGCGATGGCGTCCGTCATCCTGCCCAGCCTGTCCGGTCCCATAAACTGAAAGACAGTGCCTGCGACTGCGACAAGGAAGGATAACACGATCGCGGGGTGGTAAGCCTTGCTATAGCGGATGAGCTTTCTCCAGGAAGCCGGGAAATCTTTTGCCTTTTCGGGCGGGGCCATGCCTGCCGGACCGCTGCGTTCACCGGAGGGCCCTTCGGGTCGCCCGGGAGAGCTGTCCGGATGGCCGGGCGAGCGGCCGCTTGGTAGATCGGTATGATTTTCACTCATGAGGCCAACTCCTCCTCGCTAAGCTGTGATACCGCGATCTCTTTATACACCGCGCAGGTCCGCAGCAGTTCGGCATGGGTCCCTATGCCGGCTATTCTCCCTTCATCCAGGACGATGATTTGGTCGGCGTCCATTATCGTGCCGATACGCTGGGCGACGATCAGGCTTGTTATCCCGGCGGTAGCTGTTTTCAGGGCCTTCCGCAGGGCGCGGTCTGTCCGGTAATCAAGAGCGGAAAAGGAATCGTCGAAAATATAGATCTCGGGGCGTTTGTACACGGCGCGCGCAATGGAAAGGCGCTGTTTCTGGCCGCCCGACAGATTGGCGCCGCTCTGGGCAACGGAAGCCTGATAGCCGCCTTCCATGTCTTCCACGAAGTCGGCGGCTTGCGCGATAGCGGCAGCCCATCTGACTTCGTCCTCCGCCTGCAGGTCTGCGCCATTGTCGCCATAGGCCACATTGGAACGGACCGTACCCCTGAACAATATCGCGCTTTGCGGCACGTAAGCGATTTTGTCATACAAGGCTTCCAGCTTATAGTCCCTCACATCGACGCCGTCGACCAGGATTTCGCCTTCCGTTACATCGAAAAAGCGGGCAATGAGATTGACCAGCGTTGTCTTTCCGCTCCCGGTGGAACCGATAAAGGCGACGGTTTCGCCTTTTCCGGCTGTAAAACTGATATCTTCCAGGACGCGCTCCGCNGCGTCCGGGTACTGAAAGCTGACGTGGCGGAAAGCAAGCTCGCCGCTGACGCCGGNCAGNCCGGCTGTCGCTTCTCCGTCTTTGATCGCCGCTTCGGTATCCAGCACTTCATTGACGCGTTTTGCGGAAACACTGGCGCGGGGCAGGATGACAAAGATCATCGCCAGCATCATAAAGGACATGATCACTTGTGTGGCATATTGCGAAAAGACGACCATATTGGAGAACAGGACAAGCTTGTCCCCTATAGCCGCCGCCTCGATCATGTACGCGCCCAACCAATATATAGACAGGGACAATCCGCTCATGAGTATATTCATCACCGGCGACATGATAATCATCGCCCGATTGGTAAATAAATGCGTATCGGTGAGGTCTTTGTTGGCCGCGTTAAATTTCTCTTCCTGATAGTGTTCCGCGTTGAAAGCCCGGACGACGCGCAGGCCGGTGAGGTTTTCTCTGGTTACGCGGGTAAGGTTGTCCGCCAGGATTTGCATGCGCATAAACTTCGGCATGAGCGCCGCCATGAGGATCGTGACCATGATCACGAGTATCACGACGACGATTCCGGTTGCCAGGGACCATTCGTAGCCCTTGCCTATGATTTTGGTGATCGCCCAAGCCGCTGTGATCGGGGCTTTGACGACAAGCTGTAAGGCGATGGTGAGCAGCGTTTGAATTTGCGTGATATCATTGGTGGAGCGGGTGATCAGGCTGGGAATGGAGAAANGGTTGAGNTCTCCCATAGAAAAGGCCGCCACGGCGTCNAACAGCAAGCTGCGGAGGCGCCGGGAAAAAGAGGCGGCAATATGCGCCGCAAAACCGCCTATGCTAAACGCGCAAAGCAAGCTGCCCAGGGCGCAGAGCAGCATAAAGCCTCCCGCCCTCCAGATTTCTCCTATCGCGCTGCCCGGCGTCTGCACCAGCATNGTAATNTGCGACATGGTTTCCGGCAGGCGCAGGTCAAGATAAACNTGCGCGATGATGAAAACCAGGCTGATCGCCGCGAATAGCCATTCTTTCGGTTTAAGATAACGGAGAATCCTCAGCATGGGTGTATCCCGTCCTTTCGATGGAGCATCGTATCCGCAAGAATAAGCATTTCCCTTAACATGACGCACCCCCATCCGCTACAGATTATCACTGTTTTAAATGGGGGGCTTCGTCATTATTGCGCGGTAGTTTACCATAATTTNAACAGGGGTAGAAGGATTCGAACCCTCAAGAATGGTTTTGGAGACCATCATGTTACCGTTACATCATACCCCTTCAAGGAATTACTGCCTGTAATTCCTCCAATATGGGCTGCCGCCCATAGCCCAAGCGAAGCGGCATCCCCTTGGCAGAATGTTTTGATGGGACGCTGTCCCATACCCTGTCGGGATTCGCGCACATGTCGCTCATCCCTTCCGCTTCGCGGCGCTGCGGTTCCGCAGCGTTAGTAATTATACAAGTTCGCCTGCATTCTGTCAAATGCTTTTCAGGCCGCGCATCGCCTACCGATATCTGTTCTGTTCAGGACCTGCCTAAGGCAGAGGGATAACACCCGGCAGGCACGGCGCTATACGCAGGTAAAACACCATAACGACAATCTGCCTACGCCAAACCGGCGATGAGTCGCCGTCCATGGCTCCCATCGCCTGAAAAATCGTCGTGATTTTTCCATGGCTTAGGCTAGCGCCCATTAGGTGTCTTAACTGCAAAAGCGCCTACCGCCTTGCCAGACGTTATCCCTCTGCCCTTATCCTAAGTCCTGAACAGACACCCTACTTATCGCGCTTGCTCAAGAAACTGAATGCGCAAGCCGTTCGGATCGCGGATAAAAATCATTTTCACCGACGGATTCGGGCTTTGTACCTCGCCCGGATCAATCCCCTGATCCCGCAAGAATTGCATCGTGCGGTCAAGGGACTCCACTTCAAAACCCAGCGAGATATCCTGCCCGAAGGAAGGCTCGCCCCGGGCGCCGCCGATCAGCTCCACTTCCGTTTCCCCTTCATTCCCCAGGAAAATGATCTCCCGGCCGGGTCCCGCCGAAAG
>WRNN01000206.1 GCA_009776595.1 Clostridiales bacterium | reverse complement strand
CGAGTCCGGGTTATACTTGAAATACAAATCGTTTCTGCCTTCGATTCTTACGTTATCTTCTACGACCCCGCCCCGCTGTACGGAACTGCTGGTCGTTACGCTGGGCGAAATGCCGTTTATATTGTCTAGCTGCTCAAGCAGGCGCATATCGTTGTCATTGAGGCCGCGTTTTAAGGCCGTGCCCGGCGCCTGCACCAGAAGCTTTCCGGCGCCGAGGGCGTCAAATCGTTCGTTTACTGAGGAAATGGCGCCCTGCATGACTGTGATCAGGGAAATAATCGCTGTGACGCCGATCAGGATGCCGAGAATGGTCAGAAAGGAGCGCATCTTGTTTTGCACGATATTCTCAAGGGATATACGGATACTTTCAATGAACATTTTCCGCCGCCCTTTCTTCCAACACGCCGTCAAGGATATAGACGATACGCGAGGCGTAGGCGGCGATACTTGGGTCATGGGTGATCATGATAATCGTGCGCCCTTCCGCATTGAGTTCATTAAAAAGCGTCAGCACCTGTTTCCCCGTGCTTTGATCAAGGGCCCCTGTCGGCTCGTCGGCCAGCAGTATCGTCGGATCGGTAGATATCGCCCTGGCAATGGCGACACGCTGCTGCTGCCCTCCCGATAGTTGCGTAGGCCGGTGGTACATACGGTCATCCAAGCCGACCCGCGCAAGCATATGCATCGCCCGCTCCCGCCTTTTCGATGCCGAAATAGCGGAATAGATCAGCGGCAGTTCCACATTTTTCAGTGCTGTCTGCCGGGGCAGTAACTGAAAGGACTGGAAGATAAAGCCGATTTCTTTATTGCGGATATGCGCAAGGCTCCTTTCGCTTTGATCTTTGATTTTTCGTCCCGAAAGGTAATACTCCCCGCTGGTGGGCGTATCCAGGCAACCGATAATATTCATCAGCGTTGATTTGCCGGAGCCTGACGGTCCCAGAATCGCTATGAATTCCCCCGCGTTAACGTTTAATTCTATATTTTTAAGTACTGTCAGGCCCTCGCCGCCCATCTGGTAGGTTTTATATACGTTCTTCATCACCAATATTTCTTTTTCCATATTCACCTACCCATCATCATTGGCAGCCTTCTGGAACTGGCATTGTTCGCCGGTATAAGAACGACGTCCCCTTCGCTGATCCCTTCCAATATTTCAACTGAACCGGCGTCGTTGATGCCAACGACGACATAGGTGGCAGCGGCTTTACCCTGAGCGTCCTTCAAGTAAACATAAGGCATATTCTCATCATCGAAACGGATCGCTTTCATGGATACGGCCAGGGTATCCTCTGCTCTTTGGTTGAGCGCCCTGACTTCAGCGCTTAACCCGACCCGAATGACCGGATTGCTTGCTATTTTTATTGAAGCCGGAAAATAGGATATATTGGCAAGCGGGATCGCTTCCCTGGAAATGCTTTCCACTGTCCCCGGAACCTCTATATTCAGCGCGTTTATCTTCACATACACGTCTTTCCCCAGCGTTACGGCAGGCAGGTCATATTCGTCGACCCTGATGGAAATCTTCAAATTATCGTAGTCCACTATATCCATGATCCTTGTCCCCATGATGAGCGTTTCGTTCTCTGTAACAAAGACTTCCACAACTTCGCCGCCGACCTCAGCTTTAACAGTCAGGTCGTTTTTTTGCCGCATCACATTGTCATAGGTAGCCTGCGCCTGGTTGAGCTGTTCGCCGGCGATACGTATGCTTTGGCTGATAGAAGCATTCAAATTATCGAAGCTTGTCTGCGCGGCGTTCAGCGCGAGATCCGCAGAGTCAAGCCCTGATTTTGCCGAATTGAGCGCATTTTGGACACTGTCGAGATCGCTTTGTGAAATGGCGTTGGCTTCAAACAGGGCATTCATGCGCTCAAAGTTTTCCTTCGCGTTCGTAAAGGCATTCAGCGCGTTATTCNGGGACAGTTTGGCAGACTCNAGATTNNTATTCACCTGTATGGTCTGCTGATCCTTGTTGAGCCCCCGGGCGCTTTCGTAATTNATCTTCGCAATTTCCAGGGAAGCAGTAATCTGATCAATGCTTGACAANATCGCGCTGTCGTCTAAATCAAAGAGGACGTCNCCGGCTTTCACCGCATCGCCTTCTTTGACATAAAAATTCTTTACGCTCAGATTCATGGTGGACACGACTCGCTGGCTGTCCATNGGCTCCACATTTCCTGTAAATGTATAGTACGTTTCTATCGTTTGCCTTGTCGCGATTTCTTCTGTGTAGGGAAAATCCCTGTTCCTGTTCCATAGGAAAGCAACGACTAGCCCAATGATAGCAACAACCNCANAGCNAATGACGACAAGTTTTTTGGCTGATCTCTTCTCTGCCATAGCGAATCTCCTCTGCTTCACGAGTAAGGCCCTGTTATTTTACGGCCTCTGTTGAACGCTGCTTATGATATAGTATGAACATAAACTCAACTTCAACTCGTACTGTCCCCCCAAAATATCCCATATTTTACCATTTCTTCTTGATCTCTCAAAGGATTCGTGATATCCTATTCCTATTGTGGCAAAGGTTAATAGCGAAGAACAAGGGATGACGAAATTGAGTACTGAGAATGCCGTGACGAAAAAAGAGTGGCTGGTGCTGACGGTTATCGTGACAAAAATGATCATGGACGGTCTGGACAGCAGTATGCTGAACATTGCTTTACCGACGATCAGCAATAGCCTCGGCGTGACCTCGGGCGCCATTATCTGGGTTGTCAGCGCCTATACGATCACCACGTCCACCACCGTGCTTTTCTTTGGCCGGTTCGGCGATATGATCGGCAAGACCCGCTTTTATATGATCGGCATCGCCATTTATGCTTCGAGTACGCTGATCAGCGGCATGGCCAATTCCCTTTCGATGCTCGTGGTCGCGCGGGTGATACAGGCGCTCGGCGCCAGTTGTACGATGGCAAACAGCCAGGGCATTATCACGATGGTATTTCCGCAGAGCGTGCGGGGAAGGGCCCTCGGTATATACGGCGCCGCGATATCCCTCGGTACGCTTGCCGGGCCGACGCTGGGCGGCATCATTGTTACCTATATGAGCTGGAACTATATTTTCCTCCTCAAAGTTCCCATTGCGATCATTGCCCTCATTCTGGGTATGAAGTTTTTCCCGAAAGATACCCCGGAAAAGAAGCAGACGATGGACTATCCCGGCGCGATCCTGTATATTCTGGCTGTAGTACCTTTATTATACTCCTTACAGGAAGGTTATGCCGTTGGTTATGCCAGCGTGCAAATTCTATCCGGGCTCGCGTTGTCCGTCGTTGCCTTTGCGATCTTTTTCACGATCCAACGGAAGAAAGAAATGCCCCTGCTGGATCTCAGCATCTTCAAAAACATGCTCTATTCGATCAGCATCCTGACCGCGTTTATCCTGTCCTTTACCAACTCTTTCCGCAGTATCATCATCCCCTTTTATATGCAGGGGGTGCTGGGGACCCCCGCCCATATCGCCGGTATGTATATGTCCGTACAACCCATTATCGTCATTATGGTTACGCCGCTCAGCGGCATCCTCGCCGATAAGTATGGCGGAGAGAAGATGAGCATCATCGGTCAAGTGATCAATCTTCTCGGCCTGATGCTGATGTCGACGCTGTCAAAAGACTCTTCCGTCGTTACTTTAATTTTTTTCCTCTGCGTCCTCAGTTTCGGCTCCTCGCTTTTTCAAGCGCCCAATAATTCGCTGATCATGTCCAATGTACCGCGGGATAAGCTGGGTATCGGCGGATCGGCAAGCATGTCCATACGGAACATCGGCACCTCCCTTGGCGTCGCTTTTACGACAGGCATTCTGTACGGCGGCATGAGCAGCGCCCTGGGTTACCGCGTGACAGGCTATGTAAGGGAAAGCGGCATGGATGACGCCTTTATGTTCGGCATGCGCAATACCTTCTTAATCGCAGCCTGTATATGCACCCTTGGCATCGCCGTTTCGGTGTACCGGATTATCATGGTCCGGCGCTTTAAAAAAGGCGTCCCTGAGCAGTAAAACTGATCGCTGATTGAAAACGTAAATAGTATAAAAACGGCCGGTCGCGCATTGTCGTTTATGGGAATAAC
>WRNN01000205.1 GCA_009776595.1 Clostridiales bacterium | reverse complement strand
ATATTTGCTGTGATAAAAAAACGCCGCGCGATACATTCGTTATGCGCGTGTATCGGACGGCGTAAGGTCTAAGCAGCCTTTCCTAATTACGGGAGATGCTTTCGTTTCCAAAAACACCCTTTGTCCTTTCGCCATAGGAGCGTTCCCTTAGGCGACAAGGCTTCAGCAGCACAATGAATTAGTATATATAGGGGACAGGTATCTCCCGCTATGTTTATTATTATATGAAGTACACCGGCAGATTGTCAAGGATAAAGTCGGGTTCTTGGAAAAATCAGTAACCTCTGCACGATCCATTTTAAAACCTTTACAAAACTATCCTATACAGTATAATGACACTTGGATAGCCGTTCAGGCATGCAAGCCTGTTAACGCTGCGGAATCGCAGCACCGCGAAGCTCATCCTAGAAAGGATACAATGCAATGATTCTGGCAAATCGCTACCACTATCCCGCAGCCTTCCATCGCAAATCCATCGAAACCTTGGAAACCGCGCTGCATACCGCACCCGCATACAAAGACTGGACAGCTTTTGATCCCGGCCCCGAAGCATCCGCTGACGAGCGCTACGACGCGATGCCGGAGCTCACCAAGCAAATCATACGCGATCACTTTCCTGCGGGACTTGTACCGAATTACCGGGACCTGGAGGAAGGGCTTCGGAATGACGATATCGAATATACNTATACCAGCGGAACCACAGGCGAGCGGGTGATCAATGTATGGGANCANAACTGGTGGAACGCNGCGGAAGCCGCTTCGTGGAAGCTGAACGCGCATCTGGCGCNGCTGCGCTACCCCCAAAGGGAAGCGAAACTTGCCAGTTCCCTGAATGTAGGCATCAGTTGCGAGGAAGACCTTCCGATGGAGCATCGCATGGTCGGCGACAAACTGTATTTGAATGAAAAAATCAATCTCGTTCAGTGGCAGCCTCGCCATTATGCACGTATGGCCCGCGAACTCGGAAGTTTTCAGCCGGTGATCCTGGAAACGAACCCTTCACTATTGACCAGGCTGGCGTATTGGGCTATGGACGAGGGTGTGGAACTATACTCTCCCGCTGTGATCGTCTTCACCTATGAATTCGTCTCCGCCCTTCATCTGCGCGCCATAAGAAAAGTCTTTTCTTCGTCTCTTATCAGTTCTTTCGGTACCACCGAAACCGGTTTTGTTCTGGAAGAATGTGAGAAGGGTTTTCTCCACCAAAACATGGACTTTTGCAGAATTGACTTTCATCCGCTGAAAGACGAATACGGCGGGCCTGAGCTGGGCCGCATGCTTGTCACGACCTTCGGCAATCCCTGGAATACCGTTATTCGTTTTGACACCGGCGATCTCATCCGCCTGCATCCCTCCGGCGAATGCGCCTGCGGACGGAGCGAAGGGCTCATCGCCGAGGCAGTCGAAGGCCGGGTAACCAATTCCACCTTTACCACGGAAGGCGAGCTTATCACCACCATGACCTTTGGACAGCGCCCTGGCGCAGATTGAGGGAATTCGGGACTACCACATGGAGCAGAACAGTAAAACGCAGTATAACCTGGAACTCATGATCAAAGGCGATCCCGTGCTGATACAGGACGAAACTCGCCAGGCGCTGGAATCCCTTTACGGAAAGAAAGGCATTTTTGACGTCCGTATTTCTAAAATAATCCTGCCCGGTCAGGCAGGTAAATTTCGCCGCAGCCAGGCAAATTTTGATTTTGATGTGAGAGGACTGTTTATATGAGCGAGGAAAAACCCGCTATCTTGATTGCGGGAGGCAGGCCGAGCGACCCGGCTATCATGACGCGCGTCATGGCGCAAGCATTCAACGGCGTGCACGAGGCGCTGACAGCCTATATCGGAACGGCCAACGGAGACAATATCGAGTTCTTCAGGCGAATGGAAAGCGGCCTGATTGAGGCCGGAGCGGGAAAGGTTGTTCAGCTCCGCCTGGCCCTTGAGAAACCCGACTTGCGTCAAGCCAGAGATATCCTCGCCCGCGCGGACGTGATCTTTCTTGCCGGCGGCGAAGTAGAAGACGGGATGTATTGGCTCGACAGGCATGGCCTCAGCAAGGATCTGAAAGCGTTGTATCACGAAGGTAAGCGCTTTATAGGCGTGTCTGCCGGGACGATTATGATGGGAAGTCATTGGGTACGCTGGGAAGTCCCCGAGGACGACAGCAGCGCATCGCTCTTTGATTGTCTGGGTATTGTACCGCTGCTCTTTGACGTCCATGGCGAAGAGGAAGATTGGGCTGAACTGAGAGCCGCCTTAACGCTGTCGGGCGACGGCGCCCGGGGTTTCGGGCTTCCCCGTGAATCTGCGGTGAGCGCCGACAGCCGGGGCACACTGGTGAATCTGCATAGAAAATACCTTCTCTTTGTTAATGAAGGCGGCCGGATCCGCGTCAGCAATTCATAAGAAGGGTTATCGAATGAACGAAACTATCGACCTGGATCCTGAACCGCCGGAGCGGCTTAAGGTAGGCATTACATATAACATNAAGAAAAACAGCCCCTCCAGCCTCCCGGATGCGGAAGCGGAATTCGACGACGCAGAAACGATCCGGGCTATTCAAGGCGCGTTGGAAAACGCAGGTTTCAGAGTGGGGCTGTATGAAGCAACCGAAGATCTCCCCCTTCGGCTCATGCAGAAAAAGCCGGATATCGTATTTAATATAGCGGAAGGTATGAACGGCCGCGGCAGGGAAGCGCATGTGCCCGCCATCCTGAACTACCTGCGCATTCCCTTCACNGGTTCGGACGAGACGACCATGGGTATCGCCATGGACAAAGCCCTGACCAAAAGGCTTGTCGCGTCCTATGGCGTCAGCACGCCCGCGTACCAGGTCGTGGATTGCGCCTTGCCGTTCACAGACATCNGCCTCTCCTTCCCGGTCATCGTCAAGCCAAACACGGAAGGGTCCGGCAAGGGCATATCCCGGCTCTCGATTGTCTCCGACCCCGGCGAACTGCAAAGGCTGCTGAAAGAAAAAACAGCCGCGTATCAGCAGGACATGCTCGTCGAAGAGTTTATCCATGGCCGTGAATTTACCGTCGGAATTCTGGGTAACGGGGATACGCTCCGGATTTTTCCGCCGATGGAAATAGAATTTGACGATATTTCCCGGGGAATCTACGATTATGAGACGAAAAAGAATTTCCGGCAGCACGTACGCTACGGATGTCCTGCGGATATCGGCGCCGGGCTCCGGAAGGAAATGGAGGATACGGCGGAAACGATATACAGGGCCCTGGCGTGCCGGGACTTTGCGCGTATCGATTTTCGTCTGTCCGCAGAAGGCCGTCTCTACTTTCTCGAAATCAATCCCTTACCGGGACTGGCGCCCGGTTATAGCGACTTCCCGATCTTGGCTGCTTTTTGCGGCATGGAGTATATAACGCTCATACAGAAAATTCTTGATTGCGCCATCAAGAGATACCGTTTGTAAACTGACGTGGGGGGTCTATTCCGCATGAATGAAAAAGTATTCTCCTTTTTTGGAATCAAGCCTGACAGCAGCAATTGGAATGATTGGCATTGGCAGTACGCGAACCGNATCACCACAGTNGAAGCCCTTGCTGAAATTCTTTCGCTCAGCGAGAAAGACAAAGAGGATATCGCCCTGAGCCTCAGCCGTTTCAGAATGGCCATTACACCCTACTTTGCCTCCCTTATCGATCCGGATAACCAGGCATGCCCGCTGCGATTACAGGCTGTCCCTTCCCTGCGTGAAACCTTTGTGCAGCCCTGGGAGGCAAAAGACCCCCTGAGCGAGGAAAAGAACAGCCCNGTNTCCAATATNGTGCACCGNTATCCCGATAGAGTACTCTTCCTCGTTACACGTCAGTGCGCGATGTATTGCCGGCATTGTGTCAGGAAAAGGCATGTGGGCGAAGAAGACTTTCTGATCAGTCAGGACAAAAAAGAAAAGGCGATCCAATACATTGCCGACATGCCGCAAATCCGCGATGTGCTGATCTCCGGCGGCGACCCGCTCACCATGAGCGACGAGGCCCTGGAAGATATCATCGCCAGGCTCAGGGCGATTGAGCATGTGGAAATCATCCGGATAGGCACGCGGATTCCTGCGGTTTTGCCCATGCGGGTCACCCCGGCTTTA
>WRNN01000204.1 GCA_009776595.1 Clostridiales bacterium | reverse complement strand
TTGCCAACCAACTGGCTGATCGAACCCTGGATCATCATGAGGGGCATACTGATCGCTATGGCGGCGATGCCCGGCGCGCCTACGCTGCGTCCGACGAAAGCCATGTTAATGAGGTTAAACATCATCATCGTCAGCATCGCTACGATCGACGGTAATGAATACCTGTACATCAGGCGAATGATCCCGTCTTCCGCAAACTGGATGGTTCTGTCCGCGGGCTGTGTGTTCTGTTCCATATCCCCGTTTCCTTCCTTATACGAATCTTGCCGAATCCTGCTGTATTCACAAAAAGAACTCGAACGTGCGCCCTTCCCGCTGCGGTATTCGGCCGGAAAGGGGACAAATCGCTCGAGGCTTTGTCCACAACTCAATAATTATATTCCTTTTCCTGTCATTCTACAAGAGTCTAATTGCAGCGCTGCTAGCCAATCGGATCCGGGTTCTGCTTTTTTGCTTTCCCTCTTTTCCCGCGCCGCCTCCGCCATAGCGTCCAGCATATGAGAAACAGGAGCCCTATGACTACGATTGTCGCCAGATGATATACCAGCCAAAGGATCAAGTTGCTGATGCTCCGGATCATGCTGTTGGTTCCCATATTAAACGCCGATTTTACATCGGATACGAATCCCGGAAACCCGGTGAGGCGGACTACCACCGACTCGATCATTTTTTCTGTCAGGGAGATGTCCAGAGTCGAATAATCCGTTCTGCTCTGCAAATAGCGCATTTGCCCTTTGATGGATTCCAGCTCGGCGTTGGTAACCGCCAGTTCCTTCTCAATGGAAAGGATGGTTTCCAGCTCGCCGCTTTGCTCAAGCAATGCCAAGAGCCGCGTATACTTTGTCTCATATACGCCGATTCTGGCCATCAGGTCGATATACTGCGCCGTAACGTCCTCCGCGTAGCTGCTGCTGTCCAAAACCTTTCCCAGGGTTTCGGCCTGCCCGGCCAGCATATCATAGCGGCTGTAAGGCACCTTAACCTGGATTTGGCCCGCTTTTCGCTCCCTGCCGTCGACGATATAGCTGCTCTCGCTGGTTACATAGCCGCCCTGTGCTTCCGTCATCGTTTTGATGGCGGTCAGCGCTTCATCGAAACTGTCGACCTCCAGGTTGATATACCCGGTGCGGATGATCTTTTGCTCAAACGCCCCCCCCGTGCCGGCGTCCTGCATGCCGTTTATATCCTCCTCCGCTTCCTCCCATACAGGGGCGGCTTCCGCCATGGGGAGATCCGCTTCTTTTTCCAGCCGGTATGTATCCGCTGCGGAGTTCATGGCCATCCCCGTATCATAACCGTATTCATCTCTGAGTACCATTTCCGGAGAGGGCATCGCAGGCGCCACTACGGAGGGCGATGGCGTCGAAGCGCTTGGCATGCCGCTTGTCGTCGACCCGCCGCCGGAGTTTGCACTGTAAAAATCCGACCTTTGCAGCGAGCGCATACCGCCGCTGCCGGCGAAGAGCACGATCACCACCAGGCAGCAGGCAGCGACGGCCAGCAGACCCCTGCGCCGTCCGATGAAAGCAAGCAGCTTCCTGCCGGATCCTTTTCTTTGCACTTCCTTAGCTTCGTTTTCCCGCTTATCCTGCAGGCCCGCTGCACGGATTCCTTCCTGTTCCTCTGTCATATCGTTCACCGGCTTTCTCTCTGAATCCTCTTCCAGGGAAAGCCGGGCCATCAGGCTTTGGTGGAAAGCCGCGGAAGGCAGCACATCGGCGTCCAGGTCGCGAAGGCTGGAGATCAGGTCCGACATCAGCGCGGATTCTTCCGCTAACGAGGCGTCTTTTTCCCTCTCTGTCGCAAACGCTTCGCTATCTTCGGCGCTCAAACGCCCTTCCAGCCAGTCCATGATCCTTTCGGTTCTTTGTTCATCCTTCATACGGCTCACCTCCTTCCGCCTTACTTGCCGCGGTTTTGTCTTTCCCTGTCTGAGACAGACGAAAGAAATCCGGATTTTGTTCCTGATACGCCAACACTTTCTCTTTCATCATGGACCTGCTCCGGTTGATTCTCGACTTGACCGTACCCAGATTGCTGCCGGTAATCACCGCCACTTCTTCGTAGCTGAATCCCTGGATATCCCGCAGGATCAGCGCCTCTTTATACTCCGCCGGCAGTTCCTGAAGCATGCCGCCTAAGATGGACTGCAGGGCATGGCTCTCCGCCAGGCTTTCCGGACCGGGCCCTTCATCCCGGAACTGCTTTTGCATACGGCTCTCTTCGCCTTCGACGATTTCGTCCATCGACTCCTGCGGGAGACGGTTCCTTCTGAGGCGATCCCTCCACAGATTCGTCAGAATCGTCATCAGCCAGGTATGAAAGGAAGCGTGCCCGCGGTAACCGGCTATCGCGCGCCAGGCCCGGAGAAAGGTCTCCTGCGCCAGGTCTTCTCCTTCCTCCCGGTTTCCGCACAGGCGCCAGGCCGCCGCGACGATCTTTTTTTCATAGAGGAAAACCAGTTCCTCAAAGGCTTGCTTATCGCCGTCGACACTAAGGGCGATCCATGTTTTTTCTTCCGACAACATCATCTCAGCCTTTCCCATTCAAGTGCGGGGCTTGCGCCCCGATCAAAGCCTATCACAGGTCCAACTCGTTCAGTATGGGTCCGAACCCCATGTTGAACGAAGATTCGTTCCCTGTTCAAGCGGACACCCTGGGTATGATAACAGGACCTTCCGGGATAACACAGACGGAAGCGTCCTTGCCTTTTAATGAAAGCGCGATTGCCATTGCTTCGTCGATGGTTTTTGCCGTGCTGAAGAACATACGTTCGGCCAACTCTCTCTCGATCCCTTCGCTGACCAGGATGACTTTNTGACGCAGGAGCGTNTTCGCCAGTACCTGCACCTGCCATTTNTCGATGGCGCTGGGAGAAACGGACATTTTTTCATGNAGNTGATCCAAAGAATCACAGGAGAGCAGAAGGTTTTGAAAATCCGCATGCTCCACATGATCTTCACAGCGCGCGGCAACGATGATCACGCCGTTTTCGGCGGTTACCCCCGCGGCGGTATCGATGCCTTTGACGACCTGGTACAGATTCCTGTCCAGCGGATAGCCGTTGTTGGACGTGACCACGATATCCGCCCGCTTTGCNTCGACGGACATCGTGCNTTCCACAAAGCGGCAGCCTGCCGCGTGNGCTTCCATCGGGTCGCCGGCAAAAGCCGCGATAATCTGCTTGTCCTTATCAAGGGCGACATTGAGGATAAAGCGCAAACCGGCCTTACCGGCGGCTTCCGCACATTCGTCATGGATGGGATTTCCGGACAGATTGGCTTGCCTTGCGCCGGGATGGGCGATATTCTCCGGTTTGTGGTTGGCCAGTATCGTGGATTCGCCTGCGACGCCCGGCAGTATACTCTTTCTCCCGCCGCTGAATCCGGCAAAGAAATGGGATTCGATGAAGCCTTCCGCGATAACCAGGTCCTGTTCGCGAATCAGCTTGTTCAGGTAAAGCTCGTTGCCTGTGGACAGCAGGCCGAAACTGACCAGGCCGCCCTTATCCCTGGCGTCGTGATTGACGACCCGGTAGGCGTCGCACACTGTGTCTCCGAGCTGTTCCCGCATTTCCGCCTGCGTCATGGGGCGATGCAGGCCTGTCGCGATGAGAACCGTAATCGTATAGTATTCCGCAGGGTGGCAGAAATGGCTTACCATCGCGGGAATCGTGAGGCTGCTTGGCATTGGGCGCGTATTGTCGTTGGTAATGATCAGGATTCGTCTTGCCTCCCTGGTCAATTCGTCCAATCCGGGAGAACCAATGGGCTTCGTCAGCGCCGCATGGAGAATCTCCTCCGCCGTATTTTCCCGGTGATAGACGCCAGGTTCCAGAATCTGTACAGGATGCCCCTCCGGCAGAGTCAGCTCCAGCTTTGTTCTGCCGTAGGACAAGAAAACGCTTTTCACTCTGCAGCCCCCCTTCTATACTTGAATTTAACATAAACCCTGCTCTATGGCAACTAAAACAACGAAAGCGCCCGGCAGGATGACTGATCCCTTCGGGCGCTGAAATTCCGGTATCTGTAGATATCCCGGTACGCATTTTGGATTATTCTTGCCCCTGCGCCCCGCGTTCTTTTTTCCGGCAGAGCCAGATGATCCCTGCGCCGAT
>WRNN01000203.1 GCA_009776595.1 Clostridiales bacterium | reverse complement strand
CCCACCATCAGAGTGGACGACCGGCTGTATGTGGAGAAACTGACGCCCCGTTTCGGCACGCTCCGGCGCGGTATGATCGTGACTTTCCTTGCCCCCGAACAAACTGGCAGAGACGACTATCTGGTCAAACGGCTTATTGGTTTAGGCGGCGATGTGGTAACGATTATCAGCGGCCAGCTTTACGTGAACGGGCAGGCAGTCTATGAGCCGTATCTGAATGAGCCCATGCTTTCCGACTTTCCGGAGACGATGGTGCCGGAAGGGAAGCTTTTCTTAATGGGAGATAACCGGAACCATTCACAGGATTCCCGATCCTGGGGGAGTATCGAAATATCCTGCGTGAAGGGGCAGGCGCTGTTTATTTATTTCCCCTTCGGTCATATAGGAAGCCTTTGGAACCAATCCATGCAATTTACCAATGGATAGGGATGCCGGCGCCCGGCGCCGCAAGCATAGCGTAAGCGGAGAGGAGTTGAGTGATCATGACGAAAGCGCCGACACGGGAAGAAGCCATGGCTTTATTTTTGACACATAATAAGCAGGAAAGCCTGCTGAAGCACGCCTTAGCGGTGGAAGCCGCTTTACGGCATTTTGCCGCTTTGTACGGGGAGGACGAAGAAAAATGGGGCATTATCGGCCTGTGCCATGATCTGGATTTTGAGAAATATCCGGATCAGCACTGTCAGATGACCAAAACCATGTTAGAGGAAGCGGATTGGCCGGAAGACTGGATCCGCGGGGTCATGGCCCATGGCTGGAAGATCTGCACCGATGTGGAACCGGTTTTACCGATGGAAAAAGTGATCTACACCGTCGATGAATTGACCGGCTTGATCACGGCTACCGCGCTGATGCGGCCCAGCAGGAGCCTCCTGGATCTCGAAGGAAAGTCAGTAAAGAAAAAATGGAAGGACAAAGCTTTTGCGGCCGGCGTGAACCGGGGGATCATTCAAGAAGGAGCAGACCTCATGGGAATGCCGCTGGATGAGGTGATTGGCGAAACAATCATGGGATTGCGTAAAGCCGCGGAAGAGCTGGGCCTTGGCGGCCAGCTGAAGGAGAATAGCAGTCAATGATGAAGTGTTTACGTTTTATGTCTGTTCTGGTTTGCTTATTGCTTGTCTCCGGCTGCGGCTCATCCGCCGCTGTTGTTGAGCCTCCAGAAGAGACGCCGGAAGAAGACCCCCGCCCGCAGGTGATCGGCGCAAGAACGCTGGAAGACGGCAGGAAGGTTGGCGGATCCGCTAAGGGTAAGATAGGGGAGGAGATGGTGAGTGTCTTTTTCTCTTTCACGGTCAACCGGGCGGAATTCGCCCGCGAATTCGAAGAGAACAAACCGGAAAGAAGTTATATTTACTTGATAACCGAAGTAACAGTCAAGAGCGTATTGGATAAATCTCTGCCGATGTGGGCGGACGACTTTCCGATCCAGTGGGGAGACGGCAACAACGATTATGCCTATCCCCTCGAGAAGATTTCCAATTCACAAATGGACGCGGAATATCGCCTGAATGAGGGGGACAGCGTCACAAAGAACCTGATCTATGAGGTTCCTGAGCCCGATGGGGAAAGAGAGTATACCATCACCTATCTGGAGTATTATGAAGACGATGTGGAAGGAAATATGTTTTATGTCAGTTTTAGCTTGTCCGCAGAGGGAATGTAACAATGGAGAGGGGAAGAAGCATGGACAATACCGCGTTTTTTAAATTCACTTATGGTTTATTTGTCGCAGGGGTTGAATNNGAAGGAAGACTGAACGGCTGTATCATCAATACCGCGACCCAGGCGACTTCNGAGCCGGGNCGGATTTTGGCNACAATGATGAAAACCAACCTGACGACGGAGCTCATCCTGAAAAAACGGAGCATGACCGTTTCCGTCCTGGGGATGGATTGCCCCATTGACAGAATCGCCCACTTCGGAATGAACAAGGGCAGGGAGATGGACAAATTTGCCGACGTCGCGCATGAGATCGACGCCCGGGGGAACCCGTATATATTGGAAGGCGCTATCGCCCGATTCCATTGCGCCATNGAGCAGGCCATCGATCTGGGAAGCCATTACCTCTTTGTATGCGCCGTCGAGGATTGCGTGTCTCTCAGCGATATNGAACCGATCACTTATGCGGAATACCGCAGGCTGAAAGCCGGCGGGGCGCCGAGGCAAGCCGCCGGCGCCGGGGAAGCGCCCGCGGCGCCCGCGAAAGGCGCATGGGTATGCTCGGTCTGCCATTACGTGTACGACGGAGACGTCCCCTTCGAGGAACTGCCAGCGGATTGGCGCTGTCCGGTATGCAAGAGAGGAAAGGATGTGTTTGTCAAGGGAAATTAGTTATTGCAATGCCAAAAGATATGGACGATAATAAATGACAGACGTCTGCGGCACGCGAACGGTTCATCGCAGAAAATAGGATCAATAGGAGGCGGATTTCATGAAATACCAGATGTCCAAAGGGTATATGGACAGTGCGGACGACCTTTANTTCCAAAATATGACAGGNACGGCCGTCCAGGAAAGGCTGAAGAAGAACGACATTATTCTCATTCCCATCGGCAGCACGGAGTATCATGGCATGGGCCAGCCTTACGGCGAGGATACTTTCCTGGTAACGCGCATGGCGGAGATCGTAGCCCGGGAGAAGGGCTGCACGATNTCCCAGCCNGTATGGTTTGGATCCCATAGCTGGAACCAGCTCGGTATGCCGGGCACCATCGTGATCCCGGAAGAGACCTTCACCGATTATCTGCGGGCTATTTACGCCGGATATTGGAACGCCGGTTTCCGCAAGATGATTCTCTTGAATGGCCACGGGCAGGAATATATCATCCCGAATTCCATTCACACTTTCGTGAAGAATACGCAGGTTCCCTGCATGTTTGCCTTTGTCAACTGGCCGACCGTCATCGCCAAATATCTCCGGGCGAAAGAATTCGACGTCATGGATACCCCGTTTGAGACGGCTTTCCGTCATGCCGACGAGGTGGAGACCTCCTACGCGATGGCCCTGTTTCCCGAGCTGAACCATAAGGAGCAGATGGAAGATACGGCGAATTGGCCGAAGAAACATGTATTGAGNCCGAAGACGATCGACCTGGGCGGCGACGTCTATCAGTGGCCGCTGCCCGGACATTGCACCGCCGGCCTCGGGCCATTGGAAGTCCTGCAGTATCCGGAAGGCGTCGTCGGTTACCCGAAGTCGAAAGCCGATCCCGCCAAAGCGCAGGAAGGCCTGGAAGTTTTGCTGGATTTCATCTGCAAGATCCACGATGAAATCCTCGCGGCCTATCCTCCGGGGCAGCTGCCTCTGGAGATGACGGAGATGGATCCGAAGCTGATCGAAGAACTGATGAAGGGACCCTTCAAAGGCGGCCGCAGCCTGTATTCCTATAAATATCCGATTTGACTTGTTTTAAATGGATGACTTGAGGGTGTCAGTTACTTATCTGACCCGGGATAGTTGCCCAAGAGTAACAAAACAAAATACCTCCGGAGAATCGGCCTCGTCAGGGACAGCCGGATCCGGAGGTATTTTTGTATATGCGCTGCCGCCTGTAATATATGCTCTTGAATGTAAACTATTTATGAAATCTGTCGTTTGTCGCATTTTCTGTGATCTTTTCAAGCGCAAATCACGTCATAAAGGATACGGTATATGATATAATGGTGCAGTGTTGAACAAGCCTGCCTGCGGCATTCGTTGCGCAGATGGATTACGCAAGGGATAGCAAGGGAAAGGGAAGGAGATCATCCATGAAGAAGAAATCGATAAGTGTTGCTTTGGTGACAGTTTTCCTGATCACTGTCTTAACGCAAGGCATAGCCCTGGCCTCGGCCGGCAGCAGTATATCCAATCTGGTGATTACGGTAGAACGGGCGACGATAGGGGAAAACAGCGGGTATCAGATTTCGTTCAGGACCAACGCGGAACTGGCAGGCGGTATCGATATGGTGCAAATCCGCTTTCCTTCCGAATATCTCTTCAGCATGAGCTGGATGGATGGTTATGCGAGTGTGCAGGGCGTGCCTTCCTCCGGCGTGAGCTATTCCAACGGTTTATTGGCGGTGTTAATCCCCCGGAATATGACGATTGCGGCGGGGGATCTGGTCAGCGTGAACCTGAGTTCGAATATCATGAAAAATCCAAGCGTTTCCGG
>WRNN01000202.1 GCA_009776595.1 Clostridiales bacterium | reverse complement strand
GCCGCAGCGGCGGGCGCCCCTGACGCGGCAAGCGCAGGCGCGGCAGGCGCAGCCGCCAGGACGGGCGGCGCCCCGCAGGCCGCCAAACAGCAGAGCTTGATCAGCGTCAGCCAGGCCAAGCTGGATAAACTAATGGATCTGGTGGGGGAAATCGTTACCGCCGAATCCATGGTATCCAGCAATCCGGACCTGCGGGATTTGAAGCTGGACAACTTCCTCAAATCGACGCGGGAACTGCGCAAGCTCACCGACGAACTTCAGGATGTGGTGATGTCCATCCGTATGGTCCCCCTGACCGGTACCTTCACGAAAATGAACCGTATCGTACGGGACATGGCCAAGAATTTAAATAAAAAAGTAGAACTGATCACGTACGGCGGCGACACCGAAGTAGATAAAACCATCAACGATACCATTGCGGATCCCTTTATGCATATGATCCGGAATGCCATCGACCACGCCATAGAGTCGCCGGAAGACCGCCTGGCTTTGGGGAAGCCGGAGACCGGCCAAATCACCATCAACGCCCGGAACGCGGGCGGCGAGATCCTGATCGACGTGGCGGACGACGGCGCCGGCCTGGATACAGAGAGAATCCTGGCCAAAGCCAGGGCCAACTGCATCCTCACGAAACCCGAATCCGAATATACAGACAAAGAGATCTTCATGCTCATCATGAACGCCGGTTTCTCCACCAACGTAGAGGTCACCGAGTACTCCGGGCGGGGCGTAGGCATGGATGTGGTCAAAAAGAACCTGGAAAAAGTCGGCGGCACGCTTGCGATTAACAGTGTCAAAAATGAGGGCACCACCTTCACCATCAAGATCCCCCTGACCCTCGCCATCGTGGACGGCATGAATATCTCCGTCGGGGATACGATCTTTACCCTGCCGATTACTTCCATCAAGCAATCTTTTAAAATCACCGATCCGAAGCAAATCCTTTATGATACGGACGGCTCGGAAATGATCATGATCCGGGGAGACTGCTACCCGATCATCCGTCTCCATTCGCATTTCGGCATCGATACGGAGAAAACCGACTTTACGGAAGGCATCATGATCCAGGTGGAGAGCGGAAACGCCATCGCCTGTCTGTTCGCCGACGAACTGTTGGGCGAGTACCAGGTTGTCGTCAAGCCTTTTCCCACTTTCTTTACGAAATACAACATGAAAGAGAAAGGTTTGTCCGGCTGCTGTATCCTGGGGGACGGCAGCATCTGCCTGATTCTGGACGTCAGCAACCTGATCAGTAAATCATAAATATACAGGAAAGGTAGTGACCCAATGGACGATACCATCGTAAGCGCCGTGCAGGACGACCTGACCGGCAGATATCTTACATTTTATATAGAAGACGTAATCTACAGCCTGCCTTTGAATCATGTCATTGAAATCATCGGCATACAGCATATCACCCACATTCCCAGCGTTCCTTACTATATCAAAGGCGTTGTGAACCTGCGTGGCAAAGTCGTACCGATCACGGATGTACGGCTGAAATTCGGTCAGGAGGAACGCCCCTATGACGACAAGACCTGTATCGTCATCGTCGTGATCAACGACATGAACATCGGTTTGATCGTGGATAGGGTGGCCGAAGTCGTTACCCTGGACAAAATGAATACCGCGCCCCCGCCGATGACCGAAAGGCGTATGGGGGACAGTTATCTGGATTCCATCTCCACCTTAAGCGAAAAGATTATTCTCAACATCGATTGCGTGAAATTCTTCCAGACAGACCTGGCGGAATTGTTCATTCAGGAAAGCTAAGGCCGCCTATGAGTACAACTTATTCTGCCAATTTGATCAAGATCAGCGATGAAGAATTTAAAACCCTGGTGGATTTCGTCTACAATAAGTATGGCATCAATCTCTCGAAGAAGCGGCAGCTGGTGGAGGGCAGGCTTTCCTATACCATCAAAGAGCGGGGCCTGCGCAGTTTCAAAGACTACATGCAGCTTCTGAAGAACGACTCTTCCGGCGACGAAATGACGAATTTTCTGAACAAGATCACCACCAACCACTCCTATTTCGCCAGGGAAGCGGAACACTTTGACTTTCTGCGGCAGTATGCCCTCCCCTATCTGGAGAAAAGCCGCGCGGGCGAATTGCGGATCTGGAGCGCGGGATGCTCCGCCGGTCAGGAAGCCTATAATATCGCCATGACCATGGACCAGTANTTCGGNACAAGAAAAAGCCGCTGGGATACCCGCATCCTGGCNACCGACATCTCGATGAATGTGCTGGAAAGAGGGAAAGCCGGCGTNTATCCGGAAGACAACATCAAGGACCTTCCTCCCCAGTGGAAAAGCAAATACTTTAACCGCCTGCCCGACGGTTCCTATCAGGTAAGCGACGCGATCCGCAAAGAAGTAATCTTCCGGATTTTCAACCTGATGGACCCTTTTGTTTATAAAAAACCCTTTGACATCATTTTCTGCCGCAATGTCATGATTTATTTTGACCAGGAGACACGAAACCAGCTTGTTGAGAAGTTCTACCAGGCCACTTCGGAAGGCGGCGTGTTTATGATCGGTCATTCCGAAGTGCTGGACAAGGAGCGTACGCGCTTTAAGCTTGTCAGGCCTTCCATTTACCAGAATTTACCGGTTCGTTAGGGGACAGGATTACGATATGACTGAAAAAAAACGCATAAAAGTACTGGTCGTGGACGATTCGCTGTTCTTCCGCATGAAGTTCAGCAGCGCGATAGGCGAAGACCCCGAGATCGAAGTGGTCGGCGCGGCCTCCAGCGCGGTCGAAGCGATGCAATACATCGACCAGTTTAAGCCGGACGTCATCACCTTGGATGTAGAAATGCCCTATATGAGCGGCATCGAGTTTTTGAAAAAGCTCCTGCCGGGGCGCCCCCTGCCTGTACTGGTTGTCAGCTCCCGGCCCGAGAACGCTTTCGACGCCCTGGAAGCCGGCGCTTTGGATTTCGAAAAAAAGCCCATGGTTACCTCTCCCGCGGATCTGGCGCAGTTCTTTGAAACCTTGAGAAGTAAAATCAAGGCCATTCACAAAAGTAAGGTGCGGCAGCCGGGAGCGGCAGCGGAGGCGTCCTCCGCCTCCCTGCGCCGCGCCGTGCCCGTCCTGCCCAAAGTGATCGACGGCGGCCTGGCGGTCATTGCCATCGGCGCCTCCACCGGCGGCACCGACGCCATCGTCCAGGTGGTCAAGGACCTGCCGCCCGCCACCCCCGGCATCGTCATCGTACAGCACATGCCCGCGGGATTCACCAAGATGTATGCCGAACGCCTGGACCGGGTTTGCCGGATGTCCGCCAAAGAAGCGGAAGACGGCGACCGGGTGACGCCCGGCAAAATCATCGTCGGCGCCGGCGAATATCACCTCCGCTTGAAGCTGGACAGCAAGGGCTACTATGTCCGCAGCCAAAAAGGCGAAAAGGTCAGCGGGCATTGCCCTTCTGTGGACGTACTCTTTCAGTCCGCCGCTGTCGAAGCCGGCCGGCACTGCATCGGCGTCATCCTGACCGGGATGGGCGCCGACGGGGCCAGGGGCATCACCCAGCTGCACCAGACCGGCGCCTATACCATCGGGCAGGACAAGGAAAGCTGCGTAGTCTATGGCATGCCAATGGAAGCCTATAAGATGGGGGGCATATCCAGGCAGCTCCCCGTATCGCAGATAGGCCGGGAAATCCTGCAGCAGCTAAGCAAGCCGCGCTAAGGTTCCCTAAAAGTTCCATTCGCCTTTCGTAGCGGACTTAATCTTCATGGATCCGTCTTCCGCGGACAGGAAGAGCGTCCGGCCATAGTTCTTGCCTGTATCTTCCGCCAGGATGGGTATACGCTGACGCAGTAACTCCATTTTGACCGCCTGCGCGTTCCGCAGGCCGATGTTCGCAATGGAAGATGTGCTTAATCCGGAGAACATTTGTGCGCCTCCGGCTATTTTTGCTTTTAAAAGGACGCGTCTGGCGCCCGCGCTTTCCATTTTTCGGATCAGCAGCTCGACGGCGGTGTCGGCGAATTTCATCGGCTGATCCGCCACATTCGGCGCCGAAGACGCCGACGGAAGCATGATATGGGACAAACCTGCCAGTTTGATTCTGGCGTCATACAGGCAGATGCCGATACAGGACCCCAGCGCGTAGGTAACGAGAATATCCGGCGCCTTGGCAATATTTAAATCGGAAAT
>WRNN01000201.1 GCA_009776595.1 Clostridiales bacterium | reverse complement strand
GTTGAAGTTCAGTTGAAGATTGTATACTATTATCAGCATGATAGCACAATGATGAAGGGAGGCCATTGCGATGTTTAACATTCTTGTTGTGGAAGACGACCCGAATATACGAAAGCTGATCGAGGCGCCTCTTCTGGATGAGCGATATCATCCGGTGTTGGCGCGAGACGCGCAGGAAGCGCTCGACATCATAGATGTACAACACATTGACTTGATGATCACAGACATCATGATGCCCGGAATGGACGGCTATACTTTGACGGAACAGCTGCGCGAAGCGGGATATGATTTCCCCATCCTCATGGTGACGGCGAAGGAGACGATTAAGGATAAGCGAAAAGGATTCATTGTGGGGACGGACGACTATATGGTGAAGCCGATTGACGAAGAAGAAATGATCCTCCGCGTAAAGGCGCTGCTTCGCCGGGCAAAAATCGTTAGCGAGAGAAAGATATGCATCGGCAGCGTGACGCTGAACTACGACACGCTGACAGTGAGCCGCGTGGCGGAGCGCGTTACCTTGCCGCAGAAGGAATTTATGCTTCTGTATAAGCTGCTGAGTTACCCTGAGACGATTTTCACGCGCACGCAGCTGATGGATGAGATTTGGGGACTTGATACGGAGTCGGCGGAGCATACGGTCAGCGTACATATCGGCAGATTGCGCGAGCGATTCCTGCATTGGCCGGAGTTTTCCATCGAGACTGTACGGGGCCTCGGTTACAGGGCGGTGCGGAACGATGCGCAGTAATCCCGGCCTGCATCGCAGGCTATCCATGCTCGCGGTGCTGGTCATCCTTATCTTCGCGACGCTTTTCGTCAGTATTGGCCTGTCCGGTTCAGTCCTGTACTTCTTTATACGCACAGGTTTGTTGAAGCCGCTCATCTTAAACCGGCTGCCTATGTTTATTCTCTCTTTATTGATGATCAGCCTGTTTATCGGGACGGTTTTCGCCATATGGGGAGGCGCGCGCTTTCTGCGCCCGATCCGCAGCCTGACCGAGGCGACAAAAGAGATCGCGACCGGCAATTTCAACGTCAGGGTAGAAACCGGCGGCAGGCGTGAAATCGAGCGGCTTGCCGCAAGCTTCAATGAGATGGCGAGGGAACTGTCCAGCATTGAAACACTCCGGACAGACTTCGTCAATACGATTTCGCATGAGTTCAAAACGCCTATCGCTTCCATTCGGGGCTTCGCCCGCCGGCTGAAGAGAGAGGATCTGACAAAAGAACAGCGCAACGAATACCTGGACATTATCATTTCAGAGAGCGACAGGCTGACCAGGCTCTCCAGCAGCATACTTCTCTTATCACAATTGGAGAGCGCGGAGCGGATTTTCGAACAAAGCGAGTATGCCCTTGATGAGCAGATACGCAGGTCGATCATTACGCTGGAGCCACAATTATCGGCCAAGCATCTGGAAGTGGAAGCGGATATGCAAACGCTGCAAATCCGCGCCAACGAGGAAATGACGAACCACCTTTGGCTCAACCTGCTATCCAACGCGATCAAATTCAGCCCTGAAGGCGGCACGATCAAAGTGACGCTTGCGGCAACGGACGGAAATGCGCTCGCGTCCATCTCGGACATGGGCGCCGGGATGAACGAAGAAGTCAAAAAGCACATTTTCGACAAATTCTATCAAGGCGACCGGTCAAGGGCTACGGAAGGCAGCGGGCTTGGACTGTCGCTTGTAAAGAAGATTCTGGAGCTGGAAAACGGAAGGATCGAGGTAGACAGCGAACCCGGCAGGGGCGCTTGTTTCCGAGTAATCCTGCCCATGCAATAGGGCTTGGAAGGCTGTCGGCCCTACCATTGAACCTGCATGGCCATATTGGCAAGCACATTGATCAGGCCGCAGGAAACCAGAGTCAGCACAAAATTCACCTTATACTTTCTGATGGCAACCGTTCCCGCAAGAAAAAGCAGAACGTTTATGACGTCTATCGTGTTATCGGTAAACAAGGTGGTCTTCATGACCGATATAGCCGCTATGGCGATGATCGCAAGCGTGATCGGGCGTAAAATGTTCATCAGTTCTTTAACGAACAGCAACTCCCGGTTCTTGTTGTGCAGATGCGCCAGCAGGAGCGAAATCAGGGCGGTCGTTATCGTTACGCCGATCGTAGCGACTAAGCCGCCGGAAATCCCGGTTGCCTTAATACCGGAAAAGGTCGCGATATTGACCACCAGAGGCCCCGGCGTAGCTTGAGAAATCGGGATCAGATTGATGAACTCCTCGAGGGTGATCCAATGATTTTTATTGACGAGCTGCTCCTGAAATATGGGCAGCATGGTCAAGCCGTTCCCGAAGCCTAATATGTTGATGTAGGCGAAGGTCAAAAACAATCTGAGATAGATCATGAAACCCCTTCTTCAGCCTTAATGTGGTCAGCGCGCCTGTTTCAGAAAAATGACAAGAGAGGCTATGACAGACGCGGCCACGCCGATGAGGATGAGCCACGCAGTCTTGACGCCAAAATAAGAATGCAGGATAAAGGCGGCAGCCGTAATCCAAAAGACTTTCCAGCCTTGCTTCTCTGCCGTGCTCCGGCTAAGATCAAACAGGACGTTGACGATAATCGAGCAGGTGGCGGCAGCCATGCCGTTCATGAATGTCTGCACGATCTGATTGTCGACAAAATAGGGATAGAACAGGGTGACAACGGTCATAAATACAATCGGCGCCGTGATCACGCCGACATACATGCATACCGAACCTAAAACGCCCGCTACTTTGTAGCCGACCATCGTAAAGAAATTACATACATTTCCGCCGGGCACACTTTCCGCAATAACCGTATAGTTCAATAAATCTTCGTCGCTGAGCCAGCCAAGGGCTTCGACGAATTTTTTGCGTGCGATACCGATATAGGAATTGGCGCCAACGAGAAGCATTCCTGATAATAGAGCTTGCAAATAGAGCTGCCGGTATAGTTTGTTTCTTGGCACAGGCGTTATCCCCTATTCGTTTTGATTCGCTAATACTATTGTTTTAAAAAATAGAGCGGGTGATGAGAATCGAACTCACGTAGCTAGCTTGGAAGGCTAGAGCTCTACCATTGAGCTACACCCGCAATAGACATGAATCACAATGCTTCTGTCCATCAAGTAAGATACCATATATTCGCGCTTTCCGCAACAGGCAAATGTGCCAACGTCGCCATAGGCAAATGTGCAGACGCCGCCATAGTCGGCACTGAGCGGTAACGTTCAAGTCTTATTTCGCAAGCCCTCCACAATCGAAGTGATCGCCGGAATGCTTTCTTCCATCAGTTCATCATAAAAACCTTCATACGCATAGGTGATTTCCTCCGCCGGCCTGGTTTCGATGGCGCCGGCGTACTGCTCCAGCAGGCTGAAATCCCGCTCGTAGACATGGAAACTGTTTGCCCTGTGCGTATAAGTTCCCACGTCGACAGCCAGATTATCGGCGATTTTTTTCTGCAGCATAATGAAGGCGAAAGCGTTCATAAACGAAGCCTTCGCGGCGTCGTTGCTTCGCAGCAGCACTTTGCAGTGCAGCTTCCCTTCGCGGAGGAAAAACTGCAAATGCTGCAGACAAGCCGGATCCGCGCTGAAGGGGTCCGCGCTATTGTCTCTGACGGAGATGACCGCGCGCCTGCTGTCCGGCTGGCGCTGCAGTTCCCGTATCACAAACTCTATCTGGTCAATGACTTGACTTTTCTCTTTCGCTGCCCGGCTTGCCGTCAGGGGAAAACGCGCCATGCGGTCATGATAGGTATAGTCCCAGCCGTCGCCGATCTTGAAATCCAGGATCCCGTCCAGTATTTCCATGACGTATTGCTGCAGTTCACGGAAACCGCCGATGTATAGTTTGCTCACCATCGGCTCTTTCAGGGGTTCTTCCGCGACGAAGGTCATGCTGGCTTCTTTTTGCATCTGGTTCCAGTCTTTCGACGAAACGATATCGCCATGCAAGTGAAGGGCGGCAATCGCCTTATGGTAGGCGTCCGGTAAGGATTTTCCCTCTACAAACAGTTCTTTCAACGCAATCCGCCTTTCCGGTTTAGATTATCTACGCCTATCGTACAAATTCTGCCGTCTTATGAATTCTATCACTTTTTCACCGGCTTTGCATCCGGCTTTCAGCCGAAGTTCACAATCAGCGAATACAATAGGCTATGAAATCCGGCAGACAGGGTGTG
>WRNN01000200.1 GCA_009776595.1 Clostridiales bacterium | reverse complement strand
GTGAAGCTGCTCTTCGAGCGGGCTGCCTTTACCGCGGAAGATACCATCATGACGGCGGAGGCGCTTTTTTGGTTCGGACCGGGCATGGGCGCGATGGCGGCGACGCAAGTACTGACCAGGGCGTACTATGCGCTCGGGGATACCCGGACGCCGCTCATCTTCGGTATATCCTCCATTGCGGTCAATATAGGCTGCAGTATCCTGCTGACGCCGGTTGCGCAGCATGGCGGCCTTGCGCTGGCAAACAGTCTGGCTAGTCTGTTCTACGCCGCGGGCATGTATATCCTGTTGCTGCGGCGTCTGCCCAAGGCGGGATATCAGGATATGCTGAAGACGCTGATAAAGGTGCTGGCCGGTTCCGGGACGACGGCATGCACGGCGCTTTATGCTTACAGGCTTGCCGGGTCAGCGCTGATGTCGATGGGGACAATAGGCTTGTTCATAGCCGTGGGAGGCGCGGTTTGCGCCGGAATTTTAAGTTTCATAGTTGTAATCTTTCTGTTAAAAGAAAATGAATTATTCCTGTTCGTTCGACAATGGAAAAAACAGTCTGTGGCAAAGGCTGAAGAACCCTTATAAAACATAGCTTTTTTACGGATATGGAATAGAATGCAAAAAGTAACAAAAATAGGAAAACTAGAAAGCAGAGATTCAACGGGCTTGGTTTTTTGCGCTTTAGCTGTTATAATCAACCTGAGTTACACACTTTGTTATTCATGAATCGGAGGTTTTGCCGACATGGACTTCATCATTCCGTTATTGATGGCGATTGCGATAACCGCGGCCCTTTCCCCGCTGATACGTCGCCTGTCGATCAGGATGGGCGTCGTCGACCGGCCTGATCATCGAAAGATACATCAGGAAGCAATGCCTCTCATGGGCGGATTGGCTATTTTTTGCGGATTCTGGGCGCCTGTTCTGTTTACACAAACTCTTACAAAGGAACTCCTTGCATTCGGCATTGGCAGCTTACTGATATTGATATCCGGCATTTGGGACGACAGCAGGGATATCCGNCCCTGGCTCAAAATTGTATTTCAGTTTGCCGCGGCGTTGATCGTCGTACTGTATGGCAATATACGGATCTCTTTCCTTACCAGCTTATTTGACGCCAGACCGATGAACTTGGGATGGTTTGCCTTTCCGCTGACCATTACCTGGATCATAGGATTGACCAACGCGGTTAACCTGGTGGACGGGCTGGACGGCCTGGCTGCCGGTGTTTCCGGAATTGCCGCGATTACCATTGGGGTTATCGCTTATATGGAAGGCTTTCAGACAGCCGGCGTACTGGCTTTGGTTCTGGGCGCGTCGGCAATGACCTTCCTTATTTTTAATTTCCACCCCGCCAAAGTATTTATGGGGGACACCGGCGCGCTGTTTTTAGGCTATTCTTTGGCAGTACTGTCCATTATGGGGCTGACAAAAATGGCCACTACCGTATCGCTCTTCATGCCGATCCTGGTATTGGGCGTACCGATTTTTGACACGCTTCTGGCGATCGTACGCCGTCTAATCAACAAAACACCGATTTTCGCTCCGGATAAAGACCATCTCCATCACCGGCTGCTGGCGATGGGTTTATCCCATAAGAAAGCGGTTCTGACGGTGTATGGCGTATGCGTATTTCTTGGCCTCTCCGCTGTGGGCATATCCTTGCTGCCCACCGGACAGGCGATGATGGCTATGTTCTTAGTAACCCTTGTTGTGCTTTACGGCGCCGATAAAGCCGGCGTCATTGGCCGCAAGGTGAGAGAAAACAGAGCCGAACAGGATAGCACTGCCGTTGCGGCAGACAGGCGGCGTTAGTGTTCCGTTGTGAATCGATAAGTGGAGGATGAACATGAAAAGATTCGACTGGAAGGTATTTGTACTACTAGGAATTATTGTATCCGTAGCTGTAGGCTTTCTTTACGGAACAGGCATTTTGGGAGGCGATTCCGACAACCCCGGATCGTCCGGTGATCCGCTGATCAGTCAGAGCTATGCCGATAGCGCGATCAATCAGCGAGTCCGCGAGTTGGACGAACGGATCGCAAGCTTGGAAGCAAAGGTAAGGAACCTGGAGGATGAACTTGCGATTCTCCCGGGCGGATCCACGAGTCCCGGCGGCTCTACAGCGACGCCTCCCGCGAGCGGCGGCAGCGCGGCCGGAAGCGGCGCCGGAAGCGGCACGGGCAACAGTACCAACAATACTGGCAGCAGCGGCGCCGTGTCCTCTACCAACGTCGGCAAGACGGCAAGCGTCACCGCTGAGGTAGTCAACCTGAGGGAATCCGCTTCGACGTCCTCCAACATTAAGCAGAGGCTGACGCCCAACGATACGTTCACTATCACCAAAGCGGATAACGGCTGGTATCAGGTGCAGCTCAGCGACGGTACGCTGGGTTGGGTCTTCGGCGAATATGTCAAGGTTAAATAGAGCCTGACGGGAGAAGCAAACAATATCCTGATCTGTTATAACAAAGCTGCCTGATTTTCAGGCAGCTTTGTTATAGGATATGGGTTTCTTCAATCCCACCAGAAATACCAGACTGTTGAATTTTTGAGCCCGCTTGCTAATGCGCGAATGGTTTCCGTACCCTGCAGAACGATATCACTGCAAAACGTAAATTGCTCCTTTGCGAGAGCTTCCGCTTCTTCATCGGTTTCAGGCGGGTTAGCCAGGGTCATCATCCAGGTATCAAATGTGGCAAGTATGGGAACGGCGTCATACTTATCATACCAGTAGCGAAATACCGCCACTTGATTTTCGGGAGCCGGACAATCGTTGAATCCCCCCATCGGTATCCAGGCAGCCAGTTCCCAAGGGTTCGTTGTGGGTATCAACGCAATAAGGATTTCTTCACTATAAGTTCCCAAAACAAATTGCAAATAGCTTTGAAGGTCAGCAGGGTCCGTACTGTGGAGAAAGTCGCCGGTAATATCAAAATCGCTATATTCTTCCAAGCCTTCCGTCCATATTTCGTTTAGATATTGTTCTCCGTCGATTTCTGCCGCAGCGGCAATCGTGCTATCTCTGTAAGCCGCAATGCTTTCCGGTTTGCTATCGCCTATGTCTTCTATTACTATTTCAAACATTTCCACAAGTGTGTCGGAGGAAACAAGCAGGACAGGGTAATAGCCGCTTGCCTTTCCCTGATCGGAAAGACTGGCAAATCGATCGATGATCTTATTAATCCCTTCATCACTGTAATACAATTCGTAATCACAGTTGAGAAAATCGATAATCATTTTGCTTTCCTCCGACATATCGCCGCGCTCCTTTTGGCTATGCGTATCTGTACATGAAGTTACCATCGCAAGGCATAATAAGCCAAGCAATAGGGAGAACAATTTTTTCATCAAACGCCACCCGATTCTTCTGCTTAATAGATCAAGTTTCATGGTTTTACCGCTCTTGTCGCGATGAAGTTTGGTACATATTTGCCAATACCGTCCTCATCCGAATCTTCATATAAATCTGAAAGAATAAACCCTGCCTTCAACTGNCCGCCAATCTGTTCTTCGATCGTATGGCTAAACTGAATACTGCCGCTTGTCTGTAAACATTTTCTATATAAGCTTTCGTCTCTAAGCGGATTATAGGGGAGTTTGTTTACAATCAGGAGCGGATTATCATCTTCAACAAGAAAGTTTAGCCCATTATCCATACCCGCCAGCAATACGCCGCCTGAATGCAGTATACGGAAGCACTCATTCCAGACATGAAATACATCCTCAATAAAGCAATTTGACACAGGATGGAAAATCAGGTCGAAGGAATCGTCCTCAAAGGGTAATCGTTTCGTCATATCGGCTTTAATTATGCTTATCGGGTACCCTTCGCGCCCGGACACCATCCGCTCATTCTCAAGCTGCTTGTCAGAGTAATCAAGAACTGTGCATTCAGCGCCCAATGCTGCAAACACCGGCATTTGCTGACCTCCGCCACAGGCAAGGCCGAGTAACTTCACATTGTCCAATCTGGTATTGCGCAAAAAAGGAGCATACCATTCCATCGGAACAGATTTTCCTGGGGTCAACAGTATTCTTGGCATATCCTGCCATTTCCCGCTTTTAGCCTTTACAAAGTCCTCATGGGATATTGGCACACTCCATTCCCATCCGGCATCTACCCACTTATCAATCGCTATTGCGTTAATGTCTGTATACTTATCCATTCAATTGCCCTCGTT
>WRNN01000199.1 GCA_009776595.1 Clostridiales bacterium | reverse complement strand
TGGCAGTCGCTGGGCAAGCCGGATTTCTTTCTTTCCTGCCCCTACTGCCTGCGGTTATTCCGGGAATATCTCCCGGAGTTGTCCTGCCATACCGTATATGAGCTTTCCCTCTTGCAGGGCGCGCCTTCACCAACCGGATTCCGCGGGGAAGCGTCCATTTTCGATCCCTGCGCCAGCCGATACTTTCCCGAACTACAGCAGACTGTACGGAAACTTGCGCAGGATATGGGCTATTCTCTTAGCGAACTGCCCTATAGCAAAGAAGAAGCAAGATGCTGCGGTTGGGGCGGACAGTCCTTCACCGCGGCCCCATCGCTTACGCGCGCCATTGTGGACAGTCTGGCCGCGCAAAGCGAGAAACCGTATCTCACTTACTGTGTCAATTGCCGGGATATTCTGACGAATGCGGGAAAGGACTGCCGGCATATACTGGACCTTCTGCTTGGGATAGACCGGGACGGGCAGGCGCCGCCTACCGTGACGCAGCGGCGGCATAACCGCCTCTTTTTGAAAGAGACGCTGGTCAGTCTATACGGAAGCGACCGCGTGCGTGTACAGGAGGAAAAAGACGCCGGCGCGCCGCCATTGCGCCTCCGCATTGAGGAAGATTTGGGAAGGCAAATGAGTGACGCGCTGATTCTGGAGGAGGACGTCCGTGCAGTGATCCGGCATTGTGAGCAAAGCGGCAGAAAGGTGCTTGATCCGCAGACCGGATACTTCAGCGGTTATCTGAAGCAAGGCGTCGTCACCTATTGGGCCGTATATACCCCGGATGAGGAGGACGGAAGCTACAGGCTGATCCGCGCCTACAGCCATCGTCTGACGATCGAAGATTGAAGATTAATGCAAAAACATTAAAGGAGATGAGCGTTCATGCAATTCAGAAAGATGTGGTTCCATATCAACGGCGCCGACCGTATGGTCGTGTGCAATCCGGAAGTGGATACACTCTCCGACGTCCTTCGCAGAATCGGTTTGACAGGCACGAAGATCGGCTGCGGGACCGGCGTATGCGGCGCCTGCTCGGTGATCGTGGATGGCAGGGTCGTCCGCAGCTGTACGCGCCCGGTCAAAAACATGGAAGAATTCACAAAGATCATAACGATCGAGGGTGTGGGCAGCCCGATGCATCTTCATCCGCTGCAGCAGGCTTTCATTACTTACGGAAGCGTCCAATGCGGAATCTGTTCCCCCGGCTTTATCGTCTCCGCCTACGCGCTCTTGCAAGAGAACCCCGCCCCTACGCGCGAAGAAGTACGCGCCTGGTTCCAAAGGCATCGTAACGCATGCCGCTGCACAGGCTACAAGCCCATCGTAGACGCCGTGATGGCAGCCGCCAAAGTGATGCGGGGAGAAGCTTCCATGGAGGACATTACTTTTCAAGTGGATGAAGAAAAAGGCTACTACAATAGTTATACCCCCCGCCCCAGCGCGCTTGCCAAAGTCTGCGGCGTACTGGATTACGGAGAGGATATGAGCCTGAAAATGCCGGAGGGAACCTTGCATCTGGCAGTGGTCCAACCCCGGGTCGCCCATCACGCGAAAATATTGCGCATAGACGTTTCCGAAGCCGAGAAGATGCCCGGCGTCGTCAAAGTCATCACCCACAAGGATTGTAAAGGCAACAACCGGATCAACCAATTCCTGATGCATAAGCGCGCCAGAGTGACCGCGCCCAGCCGTCCGATCCTGGCGGAGGACACCATATTCCGTTATGGCGACGTCGTCGCGGTCGTCGCGGCGGATACGCGGGCCAATGCNCGTGAGGCGGCAAAGAAAGTGAAGATGGACTACGAAAAGCTCCCGGAGTACNTGAACTACACGGACGCCGTCACCCCNGACGCCATGCAGGTCCACCCGGAAGCGCCCAATATCTATGTCCAGCAGCCCGTCGTGAAAGGGGAGGACACNGGGGAAGTGATCGGCAGTTCCGCCTANTCGGTGCGCGGAAGCTTCCGTACGCCGCGNGAACCGCATCTGAGTATCGAAGGCGACATCATCCAGGCGTATAAGGACGAAGACGGCTTGTTGACTTTCCATTGCAAATCCCAATCGATCTATGCCAATCGCGGCGTCATGGGCAAAGGCATCGGGCTGGAAGCGGAACAGATCCGCCTGGTTCACAATGCCGTAGGCGGGAGCTTCGGCTGGAGCACAGACGCCGCTTCGCTGTCCATGGTCGGCATCTGCGCCCTCGCCCTTGACCGGCCCGTATCGCTGGTCATGAGCTATGAAGAACACCAGCACTTCTCCGGTAAGCGCACATCCTCGCAAATGAACGGCAGGCTGGCTTGCGATGAAGAAGGGCGGATCACCGCGCTGGAATATGACCTGGGCCTGGATCACGGCGCTTACACAGAGGGCGGCGACGCCCAACTCGGCAAAATGGTCGCCTTTGGCAACCCCTATAAAGTCCCCAACGTGCGCGGCCTGATACGGGTCGGGATCACAAACCACAGTATCGGCGTCGCCTACCGGGGCTTCGGTTTCCCGGAGGTTACGACGGGCATGGAATCCCTGATGGAGATGCTGGCTGAGAAAGCNGGCGTCGATCCTTTTGAGTTCCGTTTCANGAATATCCTGCGGGAAGGCGAACTGGCTGTCTACCAGCGCCCGCTGCACTTCTATCCCTATGAGCAGATGATGAACGAATCCCGCCCNTATTACTATGCGCAGAAAAAATGGGCGGAGGAAAACAGCAATGATAAACTGCGCTACGGCGTCGGTGTGGCGAANATCTACTTTAATCCCATGGGCGGCCCTATGGATTTCGCGGAGTCNTCNCTGGAGCTGATGCCGGACGGCAAGTTTATGGTTCGCAACACATGGCAGGACGTGGGGCAAGGCGGGGACGGCGGCAGCCTGGTCCTCACCCTGGAAGCCCTGAAGCCCCTGGGCGTAACGCCCGACAGGATTCAATTGAATATTAACGATTCCAAATACTGTCCGAATACCGGCATTTCCGCCAGCAGCAGGAGCCACTATATGGGCGGAAAAGCGATGATCGACGCGGCAAATAAGCTCATGGACGCCATGCGCAAGGCGGACGGTTCCTACCGAAGCTATGAAGAGATGGCCGCGGAAGGGATCCCAACCAAGTATCTGGGGAGAGGCGACGTCGTCGGCATGTCGAAGGATTCGGGAAGGGATCCGGACACCGGCGCAGGCGACAGCAACCCGACAGGGATCTACGGGCACTGCATCGGTACGGTGTCAGTGGATATGGAAACCGGCAAAACGAAATGCCTGGCCATCAAAATGTGGGCCGACTGCGGTGTCGTCGGCAATTACCTGCAGGCGGAAGGTCAGGCCTATGGCGGCTTATCCCACAATATCGGCTACGCGCTGAGCGAAGACTATCACGATGTGGAGAAGCACAACAATATCCTTGGCGCGGGCATTCCCTATATCGAGGACGTCCCCGACGATATGGAAATTATCTGGTATGAATCTAATAAGCGTCCCGGCGGCCCCTTCGGATCATCGGGGCTCTCCGAGCTGTTCCAGGCAGGCGAACATATGACCATCATTAACGGCATCCACGCGGCGACAGGCGTCCGCATCTACGAGCTCCCCGCCTATCCGGAGAAAGTGAAAGCCGGTATTGAGAAAGTTAGCAAGGGCGAAAAAACAGAGCCGCCGGCGCCCTACTACCTTGGCTCTGATTTCTACGATGAGATGGAAGACATAGCGGAAAACCCGGTAGGCGTGAAAGCCGACTAACCAAATTGCAAAGCGGGCTGCCGCCCATACAGGACAAAACGGCTCTATACCAGCTGTAATAGAGCCGTTTTGCTTGTTATAGCCCAAAATAAGTCAGGATTCCTACTACGGCGTCAAGTTCTGCCTGAAATAGTGATGTACCCCGCCAACGACGGTTACATATTGGAGCAATCCGCTTTCGGGGTCATACCGCAAATAATCATCAATGTCGTCGTCGTATTCAAATCCCTCGGACTCGCTTACGGAATTCAAAAGGGCATACGTATCGGGCGCTGTCAAGGCTAATGTTCCCCTGATCCGGCTTTCGTAAAAATAGATGGTCGCGCCGCCATCGGCGCTAATCTCCATATGCGGCGGGGCATACTGAAATTCACTGATTGTGATCGATACTTCCGTACCGCTTTCGTTTTCCTGGTTTGTGTGCGAATACGCCCATAAGCCGACGATATCGGCGGACACGGCTGTCCCGGATG
>WRNN01000198.1 GCA_009776595.1 Clostridiales bacterium | reverse complement strand
GCCTTTTTTTTCTGTCGTTAAGCTTCGACGTTTGCAGCCTCGTTGTTGTACTTCTTCATAATACTTCTCCGTAATGCGATTCCAAGACACCAGCGCCGGAAAACGAATCCAACGCAGTCAGACCGAAGGCAGGAACCGGGCGGCTCCTCTATACCATGAGGCTAGCCCTTTTTTATTTATAAAATATGCTGCAGCATATCTGCCTTACTCCTGATAGCATTCGCTGCAACAAGCCGCGCGCCTGCCATGCCAACCTTCGCTTCACCCCCTTTTCCTCAGACTTATAAGCCAATAATAACCCAATCACAAACTATGTACAATTGATTATCCTGTTTTATTTTGTAATACTCCGGCCTCTATATCGGCTATACCTTTAGAAACGACAATACTGCGATACTATTTTCTACAAGCATTATACATCGATTATGAATTGGTTCTACATTAATACAATTCGTGAAGAATATCCGTTTTTTTGGGGCTTTATTTATGAGTTTAATTTATTTTTGAACGTCCACATTTCTCCTTTTCTGCAGGCGATCTATAAGCGGATGTTGCCTGATACGAATCACCGGTCAGTGATTCGTCTAAACGCAAAAACGCCCCGCCTGAGAAGGACGGGGCTGCATGATCGCATGAAAACCAGTGCTTTGACCGGATTAATCGCAGGGACTGTGGCTGCGGAAACACAGCTACAGATAGGAAACTACTCGTAGCGAAGGGCGACGACCGGGTCCGCTTTCGCCGCTTTCGAAGCGGGATATAAGCCAAAGAAGACGCCTACGGCAGCGGAGAAGGTGACGGAGATCACCACGGTGACAGGTTTGACGACGACGGACATGCCTAAAAGTACCGCGCCGACGGAAACCATGCTGAGGCCATAGATGGTGCCGATTAANCCGCCTAATCCGGCAATGATNGCCGATTCGATGAGGAACTGAATCATGATATCGGCTGTCTGGGCGCCGAGGGCTTTGCGTATGCCTATCTCCCGTGTCCGTTCGGTGACCGAGACAAGCATGATGTTCATGATGCCGATCCCGCCGACGAGCAGGGAGATGGCGGCGATGGCGCCGACGATCATAGACATGCTCATCAGTATGGTGTCCACCATCACCATTTCATCCTGGGCGGAATAGTACAGTACGCTTTGGATAGGTACATTTTTCATACGGGAGATAAAGGAGAGAAGACTCGCTTTCATCATCTCCGGGTTGGCATCCTCCGCACCCACGAGATAAAGCTGCCAATTCCAGTCGTCATTTGAGACCAGCAGGCTTTCCGGTATATACGAAGTGGAGGGCCCTGTGCCGCTCATCAGCCGCATCAGGACGCTATCGGTGTTCTCATAGACGCCGATAACCAGGAAATCCTCCTCCTCGTTCTTGATGGGCGCCTTCAGGTTTTGGCCCACGGCGTCAGCGCTGCCAAACAGGTTGACCGCAGTTTCTTTTTCAAGGATGATATANTGCCGCCTATTGCGAATGTCGGCGTCCGTAAACATCCGGCCGTGGAGNATGGACAAATCCTCCAGCGCCGTNGGGTTTTCCGCCATGCCGTTGAGATATACGGTCTCTTTCCGGCGACCGTTTTTAATGTCGCCGCGAACCGAGCTTCGGAAGCCTGCATAGAGCAAAGCGTCCCCCATCGCTTCCCGCACCCTGTCCCGGTCATAGGTCGAGAACATCTCCGATTCCGTATAATAGGTATTTTCAGGCGTGATGTACAGGACCACCGCGCCCAGGCCGATNTTTTCATATTCGCTGGCCATGAGCCCGCGCATCGTGTCGCCCAGNGACACGATCGTGATCACGGAACTGATGCCGATGATCATACCCAGCATGGTCAGGAAGGAGCGCAGCTTATTGGCGCGNATGGCGGAAAAGGCGAGCATGAGGTTTTCCCAGAAAATCACGAGTCCGCCCTCCTCATAGCCGAATCNCTGACGACGACGCCGTCCTTGAAACGGATGATCCGGTTGGTCATGGACGCGATGTCGTTCTCATGGGTGACGACAATGACGGTCGTGCCTTCCCTGTTGAGCGCCGTGAACAGTTCCATGATTTCATCGGAGGACGCGGTGTCCAGATTGCCTGTCGGTTCGTCCGCCAGCAGGATGGGCGGGTCGTTTGCCAGTGCGCGGGCGATGGCGACGCGCTGCTTCTGGCCGCCGGAAAGCTCATTGGGCAAATGGTCAAGACGGTCGCCCAAGCCGACCTTTTCCAGCAGGATTTGAGCCATCCGCTGACGGTAAGTCCGGTTCCTCCGGGCATAGATCATGGGCATTTCCACATTTTTCAATGAAGTCATGCGCGGAATCAGGTTATACGATTGGAACACAAAGCCGATTTTTTTATTGCGTATCACTGATAGCTGGCGGTTGCTTCGCGAGGCAATATCCACGCCGTCCAAAGCATAGACGCCGCTGAACAGGCGGTCCAGGCAGCCGAGTATATTCATCAGGGTGGATTTCCCTGAACCGGACTGCCCCATGATAGCCACGTATTCTCCCGCCCTGATGCGCAGGCTCACATTACGCAGGGCGTGGACCTGCGCGGCGCCTGTGTCGTAGATTTTATCCAGGTTGGCGATATCGATCAGTATGTTCGCTGCGATGCTATTCATTGCGCTTCCCCGTTTTGGGTAACTTCCACGGACATACCTTCTTTCAGGTGCGCGCCGGGATTGACGACTACAGGCGTCCCCTCGTTGACGCCGTCCCCCCGGATTTCTACGACTAAATCGTTTTCGATGCCAAGGGTTACCGGTACAATGGAAATCGTATTATCTTCATTAACCGTGTATATCTCCGCAGAACCGTTTTCGCCTTCCAGAATCGTCTCCCAGGGAAGCACCAGCGCGTTTTCGACAAAGGCGATTTTGATGACCGCCCTGGCAGTGATGCCGGAAATCAGCCGTTCATGACGCCCTGTCACACGGATGTATACAGGGATCACCCGCTCGGACATAGAGCCTTCCCGCAGTTCGCCGGTAGGAGAGATGCGTTCGACGATCCCGGCGACCATCTCGCCGTTCAGGATATCGGCTGTGATCTGCACTACCTGGCCAATGCGGACCTTGGCGATGCTCTGCTCGCTTACCAGGACCCGCATCTGGAGNTTGTCGATATCTTCGATGACAAACATCGGCTGATTGTTTGCGGTCTCATTGGCAAAACGTCCTACCCGCGTATGGATCCGGGTTACGGTACCATCGATCTGGCTGCGTATCTCCGTATCGTCCAGCTTTTGCCTGCTGATTTCCAGGGCCTGTTCGGCATTGCTGATTTCCTGCCTTTCCGACGCGCTTGCCACGACCTTGCCGTTTGAAAGATTATAGGCGTTCACAGCCCGCCGGCTATCCGCCAGGACGGTTTCCGCCTCTCTCAGATTCAATAGGGTTTCGCCGCCTGCTTCATATAAAGCGCGAATCTGCCCGTAGTAGGTCATAGCGGCGTCCATGGTAGCCAGCGCCTTATCATACTCCCTCTGCCGGCTTCTTAAAGTATCTTGAAGCAGGAGCCTGCGCAACGCAAGGTCGCTTTCCTCCCGCTCGATGCTCTGGGTCAGGGTAGTGGCGTCCAGGGTTGCCAGCAATTGGTCCTTTTGAACCCTGTCGCCCTCTTGTACGTGGATGGACAGTACCTCCGCATGGAGGCCGGAGGATACCTCGACGCTTTCGTTTCCTTCCAGAACCGCCCTCAGGCTCAAGACGTCTTCGATGTCCTGCCGCGTGGGGGTCACGGTCGTTACCGATTCAGGCTTTGTAGTATTCAATTGGAGGCCGCCCTGCAGAACAGCGTTGCCGCCAAAGACCAGGACGGCGACAATAAGCAATGTGACGACAAATTTCTTGATTGTCCATCGAAAAAAAATCCGACTAAAGATCGATCTCTTTCCGGTTCTCATTGTGGTTTTGGCGTCGGCAGGTCCCATTTGGCTTTCCTCCATTTAACACGCATTTTTTATTCGATTTTCTTTAGATATACATAGTTTATACAAATTGATATGCAAAAGCAACAAAGAAGTGGTAAGTTGATGAAAAACATCCAAAAAAAATTGCTTACCCAAAACCTNCCTAAGGCAAACATAGTACGCAACGGAATGGGCATGATCTTTGCCTACATTAAAGTAGGGTAATAGATGCACAAAACGTAGCTTNTTCCTCGATAGGATACCATCTTTGACGGAAAAACCTGCATTTTGG
>WRNN01000197.1 GCA_009776595.1 Clostridiales bacterium | reverse complement strand
CTGAGACAGCCGTAAGAAACGGCTTATCATCCCAGAGCAAAGCAAAGCAAAGCAAAGCAAAGCAAAGCAAAGCAAAGTAAAGCAGAGCAACGCAAAGCAGAGCAAAGCAAAACAGAGTATAGCAGAGCAGCAGCCGTCCCGGAACCGGGGCGGCTGCTTGATCTCTTGGGTATAACTTGCTTGTTGGCGTAATCCCTTTAATTACATTTAAGCAATATTTTAGGATAGATGGATTTATGGAACATCTCGATGGCTTCCATGCCGTCGGCCAGGTCATAGACTCTGCCGATGATCTTGTCCGTCTGCATACGGGGGATCAGGTCGATCGCCCGGTTTGTGATATGCGGACTCGTAAACACGGTCTGAATGCGGCCTTCCTTCATATATAAATCATGCAGGTTGAGCGGCATTTCGTAAGTGGGCGGAAAAACCGCGAAATAGGTAACCGTACCGCACTGGGCCAGCAGGCTCAGGCAGGGCGGGGCGGCAGCCGGAACGCCGGAGACTTCGAAGATGTGATCGTAGCCTCTGCCGTCTGTGATCTCCTTGCCCCTGGCGACCAGGTCCTCGTTGATCGGGTCGATGACAAACTGCGCGCCCATGGCCAGCGCGTTCTCCCGTTTCTGCGGAACCGGGTCGGATACAGTGATCCTCGCGGCGCCGGAATGAATGACCATGTCCAGGAGGATCGAACCGATGGCGCCTACGCCGGACACCAGCACCGACTGGCCGTGGCGTATGGGCGACAGATCCATCGCGCGGATGGTACATACCGTAGGCTCCACAATGGCATATTTCATCAGGTCGGCTTCGTCCGGGATTTTGTATACGCCGCTGGGCGCCAGTACGCTGTACTGGGCGAAGGTGGCGCTCCTGCCGGCGTTCATGCAGTACTGGTGCAGGCCCCTCTTGCAGTTATCGCAATAGCCGCAGGCGGCGCCGGGAAACATGACGACCTTATCGCCGACCTTCAGCCCGCTTTGCTCCGTGCCGGGGCCCATCTCGATGATTTCCCCGCTGCCTTCGTGACCCATCGGCCGGCCGCCTTCNGTCAGCCTCGCGTTCATCACGCCCATCGAGACCATATGCATATCGGTGGCGCATAGCGCCGCGTAGGCAATTTTNATCTTGACCGTGCCNGGCTGTACTTCCGGAACCGGCACATCGTTCAGCANCTCCAGTTTATCCGGTCCGGTCCACCAGATCGCTTTCATCGTTCCCATATCAGCATCACCCCTCCTTAATTTGTATCCTGTTTTGTTGTATCCTGCTTTGTCTATTTCTTACACATGGCGCGAAGGGCGGCTTTTGCGGCTTCGATATCGTAGCCGTACTTCACCCGCTGCTCCGGACCGCTGCCGAAACCCGCGTAGACCTGCGGGATCCCCAGGCGCTTAAAGGCTTCCGGATAGACGCCGTTATCGGTCATCGCGTCGGAAATAGCGCTGGCAAGGCCGCCGTTCATCAGATGGTCTTCCCAGACCAGGATGCGTTTCGTTTCTTTCACGCAGCGCAATACCAGCTCCGTGTCAAGGGGTTTGATGGTAAACATATCGACGACACGCACCGACAGGCCCTCTTCTTCCAACGTAGCGGCTGCCTCCAGGGCCAGTCGTACCATCTCTCCATGGCAGAATATGGTGGCGTCTTTCCCGTCCCGGGCGAGGATGCCTTTGCCGATCTCGTATTGCATGGTACCCGGCTCATAAATCACCGCGTCCGCTTTGCCCTGCGCCAGACGGATAAACATAGGTCCCGGGCGGTCCATACTGGCATAGATGATATCTTTGATCATCACCGGGTCGCCGATAGAAAGGACCGTCATATTGACCATGGAGGTAAATATGGAAATATCTTCCATTGCATTATGGGTCGAGCCCCCGCCGGAGGTCAGGCCGCCGCCGGTGCCGATGAGACGAACGGGAAGGTTCTGATAGCAAACATCCGTACGCACCTGCTCACAGGCCCGCATGGACAAAAAGGGAATCATTCCCATAACAACGGGGATATTCCCTTCCAGGGCAAGACCTGCCGCGACGCCGACACAGTTCTGTTCCGCAATACCCACATCGACAAAACGGTCCGGGAAATCCTGCTTAAAATCCGCAAGTGCGCCGCCAGTATCCGCTGTGAGCACCCATAACCGGTCATTCTTCTTTCCGATTTCATGCAGCGTCTCGCCGACCACCGTTCTTGCCGACATCATAACGCCAAAATTGGTTGTAACGCCCATTATCTTGCACCCCTTCCCACAGCAATCTCATCCAATGCTTTCTGCATATCCTCTTCGCTCAGTGAACCCGCGTGCCAGCCAAGGTTTCTCTCCATGAANGAAACGCCTTTTCCTTTGATGGTTTCACAGATAACCGCTGTCGGCTGTTGGGAATCGATAGCAGGCAGGCTGTCGATCGCNGACACCAGTTCCGCCATGCTGTGCCCGTTGCAGGTGATCACATTCCAGCCGAAACTGCGCCATTTATCCGCGTAAGGCTCCAGCGTCATGGTATCTTCCGAGAAGGAGGTCATCAATTGATGGTTGCGGTCGACAAAGGCTACCAGATTGCCCAGTTTAAAGCTGCTGGCCGCCATGGCGGCTTCCCATACGGAACCTTCGCAGGTTTCGCCGTCCCCCATCAGGCAGAATACGCGATGGGTTTGCTTCTTCTGCCTCGCGGATAAGGCCAGGCCTATGGACATGGACAGCCCGTGACCGAGAGAACCGGAGGAGCACTCGACGCCGGGAAGCTGTACTTTACAGGGATGCATGCCGTAGGCGCTGTCAAGCTGGCCATAGGTACGCACAATTTCATCAAAGTTAAAAAAGCCTTTGATCGCCATCGTGATGTACATACATACGGCGGCATGCCCTTTGCTCAGAATGAACCGGTCCCGGGTCGGCATTGCGATATCCGCGGGGTTGACGTTCAGGCCATATTGGAAAAGCGCGGTGAAAATATCCGCCACCGATAAATCCCCTCCAATATGTACAATGCCTGCGTATGTGCCGCACAAGGTAAGCAGTTTTTGACGCAGTTCGTACGCGAGATCCTCAAGCTGGGCAACTGTTGGTTTTACTTGCATGAATAGTCCTCTCCTTTCATGAATGCGCTATCAGACAACCGGTGTGATATAGAGTAAATCATCCGGTGGATCCACCCTATACAGAACAATAACAGTATAGCATATTGATTTTCAATACACAGCAAAAATCGTAGAAATCTGCAATCCTCATCCTGTGCAGATTCTACTCGCATAGAATGAGACTTGATTCAGCGGGGGGTTAGCCATCGCACAAAGCGCGGAGGGGATTGGCGAACAGATCCATCAGGATCTTGACAAATTCCGCCGCAAGCGCCCCGTCCATCACTCTGTGGTCGTAGGTGAAGGACAGCGACATCAACGGGCGGACCTTGATCTCCCCTTCCGTGTATATAGGCGTCTCCACGGTGCGCCCTATACCCAAAATAGCGGCCTGGGGCGGATTAATGATGGGGGTGAATTCATCGACCGATGCGTATCCGCCCAGGTTGGTCACCGTGAACGTGCCGCCGGTTACCTCATCGACGTTCAGCTTCCCGCTTCTCGCCTTTGCGATCAAATCCTTCGCCTCTTTGCTGATCTGCAGGAGGCTCTTCTTGTCCGCATCGTGAACCACCGGCACAATCAGGCCATTGTCCAGCGCCGTGGCTATGCCGAGATGGACGTTGTGGTATATCCGGATGACCTCGCCCGTCAGGGACGCGTTCACCGCGGGCATCCGCTTTAAGGCCGACGCGGTCAGCTTCAGCAGGATATCGTTGACGGATATCCGCTCTTCTTTACTTTCGATATCCTGATTCAGCTTCTCGCGGATTTCCAGTATCGAAGCAGCATCCACTTTGACGTGATGGGTAACCATGGGGATGCCGGTCCAGGCTTGTAGCATATTGACGCCGACGGCTTGCCTTATCCCGGTGTAGGGTATCTCGCTATAGGCCGGCTGCTCCGCTGTTTGCGCAGCCGGGGCGGCAGCCTCCCGCGGAAGCGCCTCAGGCGCAGAGGCCGGTGCAGGCGCTGATTTTGCCGCCTCCGCGTATTTCTCCACGTCGGCTTTCTCCACGCGTCCCTGCGGCCCGCTCCCGGGCACCTTGCCGATATCCACGCCCAGTTGGGCGGCGACCTTCTTTGCCAGCGGGGAAGCGACCACACGTCCGCCTCCTGCCGCGCTGCC
>WRNN01000196.1 GCA_009776595.1 Clostridiales bacterium | reverse complement strand
GGGATGAATACCTCGCCGGAGCGCGTGTCTGAACTGCGGGATACCCTGGGATTGAATGACCCGCCGCCTGTCCGGTACGGCATGTGGCTGAGCCGGTTTGTGACGGGCGACATGGGCAGATCCTATAGCATGAACAGGCCGGTGGCGGAACAGTTGGCCGACAAAGTGCAGGTGACGGCTACGCTGTCAATGATCGCCTTTGTTATGGTGGTCTTTATTTCCATACCCTCCGGCGTATTCCTGGCCCGTAATGAAGGCGGGAAAGCGGATCGTGTCTTTTTGGTGCTGAATCAGCTCTTGATGTCAACGCCTTCCGTATTGATCGGGCTGATCTTCACCTATCTTTTCGGGCTTCTGCTGCGCGTATTTACCCCGGGACAGTTTATACACCTGTCGCAGAATGCCGGCGCGTATTATGCGCAGATGTTCTTTCCGGCACTTGCCATAGCCCTGCCAAGAAGCGCCATGACCATTAAGCTGCTGCGGGGCAGTATCGCCAGTCAGATGCGGCAGGATTATGTGCGTACAGCCTATAGCAGAGGCAACAGCCGTGCGGGCGCCCTGAGGCGGCATGTCTTCCGGAACGCCATTATACCGGTCGTGACTTTTTTGGCGCTGACGATGGCGGACATCGTCGCCGGCAGCATCATCGTGGAGCAGGTTTTCGTTATACCGGGAATCGGCAGGCTCCTGCTCAGCTCGATATCCGCCAGGGATTTCCCTGTGGTTCAGGCGATTATCATGATGGTGGCGGTTTTGGTTGTTTTTGTGAATTATCTTGCGGATATGATCAATCAGTTGATCGATCCGCGGATACGGTTGGGTTGAAGCTATGCGAGGGAAAAACTATAGCTTAGTACTTGGTACAGTCATTACGGCGGCGGTAGCGCTGATGATCCTGNTGAGCTTTNTCTGGAAGCCCTATGACCCGAACGCGCTGAATCCGGCGCTGAAGATGGCTTCNCCTTCCCTTNCCCACATTATGGGCACGGATAATTTCGGCCGGGATATCTTTAGCAGAATCCTCGAAGGCGCCGGTACCACTTTGGGCATTGCGGCGCTTATCGTTGCCATAGGATCGCTTATGGGTATTCTTGCCGGCAGCGCCACCGGGTATTTCGGAGGGCCGGTCGACGCGATCGTCATGCGGGTCTGCGACACCTTAACCGCATTTCCCAGCATACTGCTGGCGCTGGTCGTCATCAGCTTCACCGGTCCGGGNAAACGCAGCCTGATCATCGCGCTGGGACTTTTGTTTATCCCAAGTTTTACCCGCATCGTNCGCGCGGAGTTTTCGCGGCAGAGAAGCCTGGATTATGTCATGAGCGCCAGGCTNATGGGNTGCAGCCACCTGCGGGTCATGTATGTGCATATACTGCCCAATACGAAACCGGTNCTGCTTTCCAGTATAGCGATCGGCTTCAATAACGCGGTGCTGGCCGAAGCGAGTATGAGTTTCCTGGGGATGGGCGTTCAGCGTCCTGACGCAAGCCTGGGGAGCATGCTCTCGGATTCCCAGGCGTACCTGCTCTCGGCGCCNTGGTATATGCTCTTTGCCGGCTTGGCGGTATCGTTATTAATACTGGGTTTTGGGCTCCTCAGCGAAGGGCTCAGAGAGGATTCGTAGTGCTTACTATCCATAATCTGTCCATCAAATTCAATGACAGCGTGGGCGGCGAAGCGGTTCGCGGCGTCAACCTTCATATGGAAGCCGGCGAAATCCTGGGGCTCGTCGGAGAGTCCGGCTCGGGCAAAACGATGACGGCGCTGGCGATTGCCGGCCTTGTGGAGCGCGCAAAGACAGAAACCGCCGGGCAGATTCTGTTTGAAGGCAGGGATTTGCTTACGATGAAGCGCAGCGAGCTGCGCCGCATACAAGGCCGGGAAATCGGCTTCGTCTTCCAGGAACCTATGTCCTCGCTGAACCCGCTCATGCGTATCGGGCGGCAGATCGAGGAGCCCCTGAGGTTGCACACGGATATGCCTGCAGACAAACGACGGGAAGCCGCCTTGCGTATGATGGAGCTGACAGAGCTCCCGGAACCGGAATTGAGCTATAAAAAGTACCCTCACCAAATGTCGGGGGGGCAGAGGCAGAGGGCGATGATCGCCTCGGCGGTGATCCTGGGGCCGAAACTTCTGATCGCCGACGAGCCGACGACAGCCCTGGATGTGACGGTGCAGGGGCAGATCCTGAAGCTTCTGCGGGACATCAATCAAAGGCAAAAAGCGGCGATCCTGTTTATATCCCATGATCTGTCTGTCGTGCGGCGCCTGTGCAGCCGTATAGCCGTTATGAAAGAAGGGCTTATTGTAGAGGAAGGGGAGGTGCGGGAGATTTTTGACGCGCCTAAGAATGAATACACGAGAAACCTGATCGACTCCATGCTGTCAAGAAGCAAGAGAATTCGAGGTGATCTGCGGAATGGGCAGTCCGGTCTTAGAGATTCATAATCTGGATATGCACTATGCCGAGGGAGGCCTATTGGGGGGACGCAGGAAGAGGCAGGTGCTGCACGGCATCGACTTGCGCATTGACGCGGGGGAGATACTGGGGCTTGTGGGGGAGTCCGGCAGCGGGAAAACTTCTCTTGCCAAAGCCATAGTCGGCATAGCTCCCCACAGCGGCGGAGAAATTATCCACTACACGAAACGCCCCCAAATGGTATTTCAAGATCCCTTCAGTTCGCTCAACCCGGCTAAGACAATCGGTTGGATCATTGAGGAGCCGCTGAGGATTTTTGGGAAATACGGCGCGCAGGAGCGGAAACGGCGGGTCGTCGAGATGGGCGCGCAGGAGCGGAAACGGCGGGTCGTCGAGATGCTGGGCAGAGTGGGGCTGCCGGCCGAATACGCGAAACGCAAGCCCCGCGAGCTGTCAGGCGGGCAGCGGCAAAGAGTGGGGATTGCCGTTGCGTTGATCCAGCGTCCCCGGTTGATTGTAGCCGACGAGCCTGTATCTTCCCTCGACATGACGATACAGACACAGATCATGCGTCTGCTTGTGGAGCTGAAGGAAGACCTGGATCTCAGCTATCTTTTCATCTCTCACGACCTCAATGTCGTCTACCAGATCTGCGACCGGGTCGCGGTGCTGCATAAGGGCAGGATCGTCGAAACCGGCGCTGTGGAAGAGGTTTTTCATCACCCTGCGCATGACTATACCAGATCATTACTGGAAGCTTGATTTACTGAGCGAAAGTGGAGACGCCCATGTCCGGCAGATTGGTTATCCTGAAGATTGATAAGCTCTTCGACGCGTTTGACGGCGCGAGCGCGGCTGCGGCATGACGGGCCCGCATCTTGTCATCGGTATGCTCGCCCATGTGGATGCGGGCAAGACGACCCTGACGGAAGCTATGCTGTATCAAAGCGGTTTCCTCAAGCGCCTGGGGCGGGTGGACCATCGGGACGCCTTCCTGGATCACGACGAACTGGAGAGGAAACGGGGCATTACCATTTTTGCGAAGCAGGCCGTCATGACGCTGGGCGACATGACATTGACGCTGTTGGATACGCCCGGACACGCGGATTTTTCTACGGAAGCGGAACGTACGCTGCAAGTACTGGACTACGCGATTCTGGTGATTAATGCCTCCGACGGCGTGCAGGGGCATACGGCTACTTTATGGAAGCTCCTGGAGGCTTACGCGATCCCCTGTTTTGTCTTTGTCAATAAGACCGATCTCCCTGGCGCCGATCCGGAAAAGATAATAACGGAGTTGAAAAACAAGCTTCACAGCGGATGCGTATCCTTTACAAACCGAGACAGACGAAGCTTGGAAGAAGAAGTCGCCATGTGCGGCGAAGCCGCTCTGGCCCAATTCCTGGAGCAGGGTAAAGTCGCCGGCGACATGATCGGAAGCTTAATTGCGGGCAGGGAGCTTTTTCCCTGCTATTTTGGCGCGGCGCTCAGGCTGGAAGGCGTCTCCGCCCTTCTGGAAGGCCTGGAGCGCTATATACGCCCGCCTGTTTATCCTTCCGCGTTTGGCGCGAAAGTGTTTAAAATCACCCGCGACCCTCAGAATAACCGCCTGACCCATTTCAAAATCACAGGGGGGCGGCTCCGGGTGAAAGCGCCTATAACAGGCGCTTATCCGAAAGGCGGAGAGGAAGGGCAGTGGACAGAGAAAACCAATCAACTCCGGATCTATTCCGGTGAAAAGTACAGGCTTGCGGAAGAGCTGGAGGCCGGCGAGATCTGCGCGGCG
>WRNN01000195.1 GCA_009776595.1 Clostridiales bacterium | reverse complement strand
CCGAACCATTTCTCCAGGATATTTTCTGCACGAAGGGACCGTTGTAAGAAGCCGGCTATTTTGCCTTTCTGCCCTTCCTCCTGCTGCGGGAGCACGGGCAGAGGCAGTGTTGCCAGATAGGCTTCCATCTCGCGAAAGCTTCGTTTTGTCGCCAGCACCTCCCGCAGAAGCGCCCCGCCTAAGGCCGGTAGAAACCAAAAATCATAATAGCCCCTGCTCATCATNTCAATCAAAAGNTTTTGGTCTGTACTTTTTTCCTCCGGCATCAATAAACGGAGGCTGAGCTTCCCNTCCGCCTCCATTAACGCGTCAAGCAAGCCGAGCAGCGCATTATCCGGTTCTTTCTGCAGCAAAGGCGCCTGACGGTAATAGGCGGAGCAGTTGACCAGCGCGATCATGCTTTCCGTTGCGTTTACTGATTCCGCATAGCCCCTTTCCTCCGTCACCCCGTCGGAAAGGCTTTTTGGCGCGCTGCCGGCGACAGCCGCGATCGCTTTCGGTATATCGGGAAAGACGCCTTTCCTCTCATAATGGTCCGGCAGCATCGAAAGCAAAGGCGAATCTTCGGGAAAACAGATAAAGTATACCCGCTTTATTTGCTCTGCTCCCGTATCTTCAAAGGCTTCCGCTTCGCATATTATGCCGCTGTCGCCGATAGGGCTTTTCTCATCAGACATATGGCTCTTTCTCCTATATTCCGCCTCATGTGTTCCTTTATTTTCCATTTTATCATAGAAATTTACCATGTCAATACATTTTTTACTTTTTTTTCCTTATATGCGACTCAAAAAAACACCGCCCCTTTTCAAGGGCGGCGCTCTCCTCTTTGTTTATGGCAACTCCTATCTATTTACGCTGAGCCTCAGGCTGGCTGCCGGCTTCAGCGTATCGAAATCAAAGCTGCGCAGGAGCCCGTCCTGGAGATAATATAAGCGGCTGCCGATATAGATAAGCCTTTCCCCCGTGTATAACAAATCCCTATCCCGGCCATATTCCGCATACGGGTTTTCATATGCCAGGCGTCCCGCTTCCGATAAGCTATTGTCCGCGTAGGATATCAGCAGTGCTCCCTGGAAGTAACCGCCACTTTCTTCATTGAGAAACCCGCAGAAGCCAAAAATCCCCTCGTCGGCTTTGAACATGGCGGCTTTATGGTTATAGAGCAGCTCGCTATCGCCGTAATTTCCCAGAACGAGAGTGTCGATTTCCTTTGGTTTCCCCATGTCCGACACGTCAAACAGCGATATCTTCAGTCCGCCGGTCTGCTGCCCGACGACAACCGTCTCGCCCTTGCTGTCTATACGGTAAAGGTCATATACATCCCGCCCCACGCCGAGCAGCACTGTATCGGAAACAGGATGCAGATAAGTGGAGAAGCCCGGCACTTTCAGTTCCCCGGTAATCTTTGGCGCAGCCGGATCCGACAAATCAAAGACAAACAGGGGGTCGACCTGCCTGAATGTGACCACATAGGCTCTGGCGCCCAGGAACCTGGCGGAATAGATTCTCTCTCCTTTCGCGTAGCCGGAAACCAGACCGCTGACTTCCATATTTTCGTCCAGAATATAAAGATTATTGTATGTCTCAGGCCAGTTTACCGTCGTAGCGACACGGAGATGCCCGTTATACTCATCCATACTGAACTGGTCATTCAAGGCGCCTTCGATCCCCCCCGAGCCGGCATAGCCAATTCTGGTCCCGTCCAGGGAAAAACGGGCAATGTTCATGGTCTCTTTCCCCGTATATCTGCCGTCATAAACAGCCAGATAAAGATTACTNCTGGACATGTAGGTTACATAGCCGCCGCCGGCAATGGTTTCGCTGGTNACTTTCTCCCCGGTGTTTCGGATATCGATCGCGCTGACGGTCAGGAANTCTCTGCCNGNNCCGCCGGGCATGATCATGATACTGTCTATCGGCATNGGNGCGACCNGCCCGTTCTCTCCGGCATAGGGGCGNATATCNACGCCGCCGGAACGATACCACTGCGCAAAACTGCTGACCAGGTAGACAAAATCCCCCTTCTTCCGGGAGGTATTCACNCTCCCNTCCACTTCATAATAGCGAATACTCTTGATATCCNGCATATTNCTTGTATCCAGNACTCTGATAAAGGCAAAGGAGGACGATTGGGCNGGCAGGCTGATCCANCTTTCNTCTTCGACTNCCCGCGGCACCGGTACCAGGGACTGACTCGCATAGCGATAGCCGACAATGACGACCCTGTCCCTGTCGATGTACATTTCCTGCGCGGCGGCGTTGTCCCCAAGGTAGTACTCTCCGGCGAGGGTCATCGTTTGCGCCTCGACAACTTTGAGGTGGCTGCCGGCGATGACATAGATATAGCTGCCGTCTGTTTTGATGATGTCGCCTTCGTCTATCCCTTCCACCTGCACATTTGTCGTCGAATAGCCGCCGCCGGCGCCGCTCCCCGCCACGGAATCCTCGGCGAAGGAAGCCAGTGGCGCCTCATCTGTCATCAGGGCCGAAGGCGCGGGCGCGGGCGCAGGCGCCGGGAAATCCGCTGCAGCCCTGCCGCCGGCGTCGCTTTCGGCTTCCACGGCCTGCTCAAAGATCTGCATTTCCCGCTCTTCGGCCAGGAAAGGAAGATTGTCGTTGTAATAGACTATCTCATCGCTTTCCATGTACTTTTTCAGCGTTTCAAGGTCGGCCGCCCGCACATACATACCGATTCTGGATTTGATGTCGCGGATACTGTCCGGCGTCAGTTTCGCCGAGGGGGATATACAGATTACGCTATCCTGATAATCTACCGTATAGGCCAGGGTTTCCTGGCAGATTTCCCGCAGGGGTACAAACGCCCTGCCGGAGACCAGGCGGGTTCCCACATCCAGCGCCTTTTCTACGCCGTCAAGGATATAAAACCCCTTGCCCACGGGAAAGACCGCTTCGTGGACGCCGGTACGGATGGTGGCCTGTGCGGAAGCGGCGTCATAGCTTACTTCCGCGCCGAAATACTCGCTGATCACCCGTAAAGGCACAAGGGTCCTGCCCTGGTCAACAATCGGGGACAATTGCGGGTTTTCCTTATCCAGGGAAAGCAGCCTGCCGTTCGCTACCGCAACAGGGCTGCCGATATGGATAAAAAGTTCTGTCTCTTTGAGCTGAATCCTCTGGCTGCTTCCCTTTCCCGCCAGTACTGCCGTTTGTGCCGCAGCCTGCGCCTGCCCCTGTTCCGGTATCCGGGCGGCTTCGATAGGCGTAAAGAAACGGAAACCGGAGACCAGAAAAGCAGTGATCACTGCAAAGACTATCCATTTTTTCATATTGCTCCCCCTCACCTTGGTAAATATCGCTCCCATTGTATCATGCGTATACTGACTTAGACGCGTAACTCTGAAAAAAGTTCCCGGGGTGGTGCTTTTTCCGGGGATTGCCATTTTCATCATTTAAAGTGTATAATATGTTTAAAGCTTGCTTAAGCGAAAAGGAGGTGACGGCGCGTACCCGTTATCGTTCACAGTATTAACTTGAAATAATGCGGCGGGATTCTCCGCGCTGAATATAATGAAACTCTACCTATCCCTTCTACTGGCGGCGCTTATGCTCTATGCGTCGGCAGCTTGCGGCGCCGGGAACGCCGCCGGAACGGCGACGAATCTCGAAGGGCCGCCGGAAGAAATCTTGAACCAAATCCTCGAGGAAACCAAAGATTCGCTTTCAGATGAACGCAGTATGCCTATGGCGATCATCTCTGAAGTAACGGCGGATACCAGCCAAAACCAAATCGGCCTGTCCGGCGATGATTTTAATCAATATGTATCTTCAGCCTCAGTCGCGACTGCGGCTATTGCCACTTTTGCCCATGAAATCGGCTTGATCCAGGCAAAAGACGCCGCTTCCGCGGCAGCGATCAAGGATCGCATCGCCGGAGACGGCGGATACAACTCAGAAAAATGGATCTGCGTGATGCCGGAAAAAAGCTGCGTCATCGATTCCGGATGCTATGTACTGCTGGCCGTATCGAGAAACGAAGTAGTGGAAGCTGTGGTTGCCGCCTTTACCGAGGCTGCCGGAACCGTAGGGGAACGAAATGAATTTTTCCGTTTCGAAGGCGGCGTACCGGAAGGCGGCGGCGGAATGGGTCTCGTGATTAACTGAAGTGTTCTGCCGCCTCTGCCGCGTCAGGCGGCGGCCGGTATTGTATAGTACCTTACGGACTTGATGTGTCAATTTAAAACACGAATTTTTTGTCCGTAAGGGACTAACGCTGC
>WRNN01000194.1 GCA_009776595.1 Clostridiales bacterium | reverse complement strand
GACCGCAGGAAGGACCGCAAGAAAGAGAAGGAGAAGCTAGACAAGCTAAGCTGGCGCGAAAGCTGGGAGGATTTCCTGTATAAATATAAGCGCTACGACAACGAGAAATACAGGAACATCTTCGGAAAATTTTCTCCGGTTGTAACACTGGCGGAAGATCGGGTCGACGGCAAGGAAAACGCCTGGCGCGTATATGGCGAGTTTTTGCGCATCTATCATCCGAGGCTTGCCCATGACGTTGCGGAAAGCGGTTTTCCGGGTAATGAAACCATAAATCTGTTTGAGAATTGCTTCGCTGACAAAAAAGAAAAGTACAGGAGGGATCTGATCGGACTCGTTGCACGCAGCCACGGTATGCCCTTACGCGATCCACGGATCCAGGATTATCTAGACAGCTTTCCCCTTACTACTAGCCCCCCTGTGACGATGGTGCAGGGGATTCCGGTGTTCTACCTGATGGCCATCCTGCGTCTTGCCGACTATCTTCACGCCGGGACTGCCCGCGCGCCCGAAGAAAGGGACAAAGCGCAGCGCATTGCTTCGCCTGTATCCCGAAACGAATACGCCTGGAATCAAGCCGTGTATGACCGCATGATTTGGCATATCCGAAGGGGGAAGATCGACGCCCTAGCCGGCATTTCCGATACAAAGCATAGCGACGATCTGGAAATTCAGGCTGATCCGGAGGATAGCGTAACCTATTTGAAGCTGGAGGACTGGATTCATGCAGTCCAGAACGAAATCGACGGCTGCTGGGCGGTGCTGGCTGAAAAATATGATACCCCCTACCCATTATCTATCCACTGGTTGACGTCGAATATATTTAAAGACAGCGAGATCAAGCGCTTCAATGGACAATTTCTCACCAGGCCTGCAAGGCTGACAGCAAACCCCGATATTGCGAAACTGCTCGTGGAGCCGCTCTACGGCAGTGATCCAAGTTTCGGGGTGCGCGAGTTGCTGCAAAACGCCGTGGACGCCTGTAATGAACGCGTCGAATGGACGCGCAGGGAGAACATCCGCAGGGAGAAAGAGGACAAAAAGCCTTTGGACTGCCCGGAAGGATATATCCGCATCGATGTGGATACCCAATCCGAGAACAAAACCCTCACCATAAGGGATAACGGTATAGGCATGTCTGCCGACAACCTGCTGAATTATTACCTCGTCGCAGGGGCTTCGTATCGCGACAGCAGCGCCTGGCGGGAAGCGTATCTTGGGGAGGACAATAAACCTACTGTCATGCGTAGCGGGCGTTTCGGCGTGGGCGCCCTCGCCACTTTTCTGCTGGGCGACAGCGTGACAGTCACAACTCGATATGCAGGAGACGAAAGAGGCTTACGTTTCACCTATGGATTGGCTGACACGAAGCTGTTGAATGTCGAAAGTGTTGACGGCGCCGAGGTGGGAACCACAATCGTGGTACAACTTAACAGCAACAGTATTGCGTACTTTGAAAATACGCCATTTGATGCTGATGTTTATGGGGATGTATATTATACTATGGTGTCTGAGCCAGTGTGGTGGTATCATTGGTATTACTTAAACAAGCCTCGGATTACCTATTCGCTTAACGAGCGAAGCATCGGAGCAAAACCGTCGATGTTCATTCCCAATGAAACCTTCGATGAAAAAGAATCCCGCGACTGGCATAAGGTGGTGTTGTCAAACGGAGTGACGTGTTTCTGGTCCCTTCTCTCATCCCTAAGCGATATCATCCTACTAGACCAGAGTGAAACTTATACTGTGCATGCGAAAGTATTTTGTAATGGTATTCTGATATCCAGTGATAGCGAAAAAATATGCAGAGAAATTTTTAAGCCATATGGGTTGCATATATGCGTAACTCTGTATGATAAAGAAGGATTGTTGCCCATTTCCTTAAACCGAACGGATATCGACTACATCAAAGAATTTGACGAATTGTTTCTGGATGTCAACCGTTATCTGTATGCCCGTTGTGTCCTATGTCCTGAGGTAAATATCGGCGATATTTGGATACATGTCTCTGGTGAACAGAAGATGATCACAGACATGATCTTGGATACCCAATTAGCATTCTTCTTCAGTGAAAAAGGTTTTCTTCCTTTAGACCAAGAATTCTTATCCTTGTGTGTTAAGGATCGTATAGGTTGCTTGTTCCTGTATCCTTTTGACTATGAGTACGATGATATAGCGACGATCACGGCTGCTATTGCGTTGTCGAAGGATAAAGGCAAGCCCTTGGTTATCGTGGATATAAATATGGATGATGAGATTCCTGTAACACTTCAGGTCGAAGGCGCTGTTTTCTCAATTAAATCCGAACCGGAGAGCTTGGATGACCCGGATGGACGAAAGCAGATGTATGCGGAGTATATGCGAGATGAAGAATATAGCAAGAATAAGAAAGCCACATGGGAAACCTCACTTTTCCATAAGATGATCGAGGAATTGTTGGCGGAGCACAACACGGAACTGTTTTCCGACGACTACTGGATCCCCTATGAATTGGAAGATCGGAAGCGGAAGTTCCCCAAAGCCTTTGCCGCGCTGGAGAAGTACCGTCCAACAGAGCAGTAGCTTTACCTTTTATACACCAAGTTACAGTTCAGTGCAGACATTGGTGGCCGTCAGCACATTTGCCCGGCTACACGTCATACTCGTGTTCAACAGCAGGCTTTCAAGCTATTCAGCCTAACGGTTCAACGTCCTTCCATGTATGGCCCGCCAGCCTCCCGGATGGACCTTTGCCTGGACCCCCTACTGGGTGGTCCTACGGCTTCATTGGCTGCAAAGCCTGTGTTTCACGACTTCCTGTTCCTACCGTAGCCTTGGCAAACATGTCGCCCGCCACCTAGTGAGTCGGCACTGAACTGTAACCCGAAGTCATCACCATGACCAACCGTATGCTCCGCTACATTGACACGCTCCGGAGAAAATGGTATTTTTACCGTATCAAAGCGGGGAGGTTATCGACTATGGAACGTGTACCGTTTGACCCAAAAGAACTGGACAGTAGGGAAACCTATCCGTCTCCCTTTCCTGGATTACCCGGTGCCAGAAAATTCAACACGCCGGTTGCACCCCGTGACAACTATCTGGCACTGTTTCGCCATGAGATGCCCCTGTGGATTCCGTCCAACAATGACCTTCGGATGCTTTCCCCCCGAATCGACCCGGACAATATCGCACGCTGCAACGCCAACGACGCGCAGGCGCCGGAGCCGGGGACGATGACCGGCGGCAGAGACAGGCACGGGATCGAGTGGGTCTATGTCCCCGTCGCCAAGGGCTCGATGGTCAAACCCGGCCATCCGCTGCTCACGGACGCCAATGAGTGGGAAAAGGTCGTGCCTTTTCCCGATATGGACGAATGGGACTGGGCTGGCTCGGCGGCGGCAAACAAGCCTCTGCTTGACCAGGAAGACCGCGGGCTTTCCGTGGTGGTTGTCACCGGCTTTTTTGAGCGACTGATCTCCCTGATGGACTTTGACAAAGCCGCCGTTGCCATGATCGACGAGGAGCAAAAAGACGCCGTCAAGGCCCTCTATGACCGCCTGGCGGATCTGTATATCGACATGGTACAGCGCCTCAAGAAAGCCTACAATCCTGTGGCGATCCTGATGAACGACGATTGGGGCGGCCAAAGATCTCCCTTCTTCTCTCTGGCGACCGTCCGGGAAATGCTGGTACCCGCGCACAAGCGCGTTTCTGACGCGACACACGACGCCGGCATGATATACGAAATACACTCCTGCGGCAAAAATGAAAAACTTGTTCCCGCCTATATCGAGATGGGGGCTGACATCTGGTGCGGCCAGCGGATCAATGACAAAGAGACGCTCTATCGCCAATATGGCGACAAGATCATCCTCGGCCTTGATTCCGATATCAAATTTGAACCGGAGACCACGGACGAAGAGGCAGTGGCTTCGGCCAGGCGCTTTGTGCGGAAATATGGCCCCACCATGGGGGAAAAGCCCTTTCTCTGCTTCTCTATGGGCGCCTCTCCTGCTTTCATGGAGACAGTCTATGCGGAGAGCAGGCAGATGTTCAGTTGATACCGCAACGTCAGTCGTCGCAATGGATTTACTTGAGCCCGAAGGATCGAATCTGGCATCCGTACCGGGCTTTTAATTTTTCCATCGTTTCTGCATCCTTTGCCCTGTTCGGATCATAGGTACGGATCGATGTGTAGTCCTCCAGCAGCCCTTGCCAGCGTGTCTGCCCGCCGATATCATACATGACGGCTTGC
>WRNN01000193.1 GCA_009776595.1 Clostridiales bacterium | reverse complement strand
CACAATCTGTCCGAGGGGGTGGAGGAAATTATGTTTCACCATCTTCGGCATGCCCGTTGTCCCGGAAGTAAAATAGATGAGCATAATGTCTTCGTTTTTCTGTTCTTCCTCCCCGGTCGGTGGCGAAAAATCAGCGGAACACTTCTCCGTCTCCTTTTCAAAGCACAGCCAGCCTTCTCTCTCCCCGTTGACCAGGATGAGTTTTTTTCCTTGAGGCAGAAGCGGCATGGCTTCCTCAACTTGCGAAATAACAAAATCATCGTTTACACATATGAGGGTATCAATACCCGCGGAAGTCACCCTGTATTCGATATCCTTTGCCGTCAGTTGAATCGTCGCCGGGATAATGATGGCGCCCAGTTTGCANAAGGCGGTGGCGCATACCCAATACTCCCAGCGGCGGCGAAGGATCACCATGACGACGGATCCTTTCCGTACGCCGACGTTATGCAGGAAGTTTGCTGTTTTGTTTGATAAGACGCGGAGTTCTTCGAATGTCAGTGTTTTCTCTCCGCCATGATCGTCGCACCAGACCAGTGCGCGTTTATTCTTATCCGCTTTTGCCCACGCATCCACAACGTCAAAGCCGAAATTAAAGCGCTCCGGTACGGTCACGCTGTAGTTTTCAACAAAGTCTTCATAAGACGCGAATTCGCTGCGCGGCAGAAATCGTTCAAGCATATCAAGTTTCTCCTTCCAATGTTTAGATGGGGCGCCGCCCCATGCCCCGTCGCTACAGCGGGCAAAGCCCGCTTACGCTCCATGGGCTTGCGGCTCGCCGCCTAAAAGTGGCTGGTGCTTTCCGCGCGCCCATGTGGGGCGCTGCCCCATGGGGGCGTCGCCCATACAAGCTGAACAGGACTATATAACCCTTACTCGGCGATGACGGTCAGAAAAACAGCCGGAACATCCCCTTCGCATCTCTGCCCATGTGTATGGGTCGGGTTAAAGTAAATACAATCGCCCTGATGCAAGGTAAATTCTTTATCGTCAAATACAAGGACGATCGAACCCTCCAGGACATAATTGAATTCCTGCCCCATATGGCTGACCAGCGCGGCGGGTTTGTCGGAGGGGTCCAGTCTGACGATCAGCGGCTGCATGATCTTGCTCTTGTAGCGGTAAGCCAGGTCTTCGTAAGAGTAACCGGGGTAACGGTCAATGCTCTTCCCTTCGCCGGCTTTCACGATATGGTAGGTATCCAGCTTNGCTTCGGTACCGTANATGATCTCGGTAAAGTCCACATCGCACAGCTTCGCTACCCGGTAGATTACGCTGATCGGGATATCTTCGCCGGTTTCTTCATAATGCATGTACCTGTCCAGCGCGACGTCCACTTCTTTCGCCATTTCCTCGCGGCTGTAGCCGCAGGCGTCCCTCAGTTCGGCAAGCCTCATGCCTACTTCCGCTTTCTTACTCATGTCCGCCCTCCTCAGTTCTCGATCCCAAGCTGAATCGCCTTCAGGTTCGACTCGATCAACTGCGTCCTTCCCGCCGGCACACATTTCTCGACAGCTTTTTCCAGGGAATCAAATGTACAGAAAGACAGTTCTTTAAAAAGCTTCCCGGTCATCACCATGTTCGCCAGCCCTTTCAGGCCGCTATCCTCGGCGAGAGTTACCGCGTCTATACCAAAGATCTGCATGTCTTTTCTTTCCGTCGCGCCGTTGATGATCGCGCTGTCGTAGACGACCATGCCCCCTTCCTCCACTGTGGAGGCGAACTTATTAAAAGCGAGCTGATTCATCGCCACGAAGAATTCCGGGAACTCGATATAGGGGGAAGCGATGGGGTCCTTGCTCAGACAAATGGTACAATTCGCCGACCCGCCGCGCATCTCGGGGCCGTAGGACGGCAGCCAGGATACCTCCTTGCCGTCGATAAGGCCCGCATAGGCGATGACTTTGCCGGAAAACAAGATTCCCTGGCCGCCGTAGCCGGCGATCAGGATATTCATCGGGTCTTTCATTTCGCTCCCTCCTTCGCGTACTTGTCTTTGAAAACGCCGAGAGGATAGTACGGTATCATGTTGTCCCTCAGCCACTGGAGGGATTTCTCNGTGGANAGNCCCCAATTCGTCGGGCATATGGACAGGACTTCGATNATCGAATAGCCCTTACCTTCCATCTGATAGGTAAAGGCTTTCTTGATCGCCTGTTTCGCAGCGGTAACCGTCCGCAGGCTTTCGACAGTGACGCGNTGCGCCAGCGCCACCCCTTCCAGCNTGGCGAGCATCTCGCAGACCCTGACGGGGTGCCCGGCGATAGCCGTATCCCGCCCGTAGGGCGTCGTCTGGGTTACCTGCCCCGAGAGGCTGGTCGGCGCCATCTGCCCGCCTGTCATACCGTAAATCGCATTATTCACAAAGATGACGGTTATATTCTCTCCCCTTGTCGCGGCATGAACCGTCTCAGCCGTGCCGATCGCCGCAAGGTCTCCGTCCCCCTGATAGGTAAACACGATGCTTTCCGGTAAGGCGCGTTTAATGCCTGTAGCTAAAGCCTGCGCCCTGCCGTGAGGCGACTGGATCATATCGCAGTTAAAATAATCATAAGCCATAACCGCGCATCCCACCGGACACACGCCTACGGTGTTTCCCTCGATGCCCAGTTCGTCGATGCTTTCCGCCACCAGTCTGTGGATGATGCCGTGGGTACAACCCGGACAGTAACTGAACGGAACATCGGCAATGCTCTTTGGCCTTGTAAATATCGTCGCCATGTCTATTTGACACCCCCCGCTATTTCTCTGATTTTGCCCAATACTTCATCCGGCGTCGGGAGTACGCCGCCGGTCCGGCCGAAAAAGGCAACCGGTTTACGGCCGTTTACCGCAAGACGGATGTCGTCTACCATTTGTCCCATGCTCATTTCCACACTCAGGAATACTTTCGCCTGCCCGACATACTTATCTATATAGGCGTCCGGAAAGGGGAACAGCGTGATCGGCCGGATCAGCCCGGCCTTTATGCCCTCCGCCCTCGCTTTGACGACGGCGCTTTTCACGATGCGGGAAGTCGCGCCGTAGGAAACAAGAAAGATCTCCGCGTCGCTGCAGAGATATTCCTCCGCCCGCTGTTCTGTTCGCTTGACTTCCGCATACCTTGCATAGCGCTCAACGACCGTTCTCTCCAGATCATTCGGCTCCAGGTAGAGCGAATTAATGATATTATGCGAACGTATGTTCTTATGTCCGTTTACCGCCCAAGGCTTCGGCGGCGGGGGATTGCTGTCTCCTTCCGGCAGCACCACCGGCTCCATCATCTGGCCCAGCATGCCATCCGCGAGAACCATAGCCGGCATCCTGTATTTATCCGCCAGGCTAAAGGCGCCTGCGACCAGATCCGCCATTTCCTGCACAGTGGCCGGCGCGAACACCAGGATATGGAAATCTCCGTGCCCCGTCGATCTTGTGGCGTGAAAATAGTCGGACTGCGCCGGCTGGATGCCGCCAAGACCCGGGCCGCCCCGCTGGACGTTCACGATGAGACAGGGGAGGTCGCAGCCGGCAAGATAGGAAATCCCTTCGGATTTCAGGCTGACGCCGGGGGAACTGGAAGAAGTCATCGCCCTGACGCCGGCAGCCGCCGCGCCAAGTACCATATTAATCGCTGCGATCTCCGATTCCGCCTGCAGAAATGTACCGCCGACCTGCGGCAGCCGTTTCGCCATATGCGCCGCAACCTCGGTCTGCGGCGTGATGGGATAGCCGAAGAAATGCCGGCAGCCCGCGCTGATGGCAGCCTCGGCCAGCGCTTCGTTACCCTTCATGATAATTTTTTCCGCCATCGTTATCATTCCTCCTAGTTTTCAACCGTGATCGCTATATCCGGGCACATGCTCGCACAGATGCAGCATCCGGTGCATTTGGATTCATCGGTCAGCTCGGCAGGGTGATAGCCCTTGCTGTTCAGCTTATCCTTCGAAAGCGCCATAATCTTGTTCGGGCAAAAGAGTACGCACATCTCGCAGCCCTTACAAAACTCATCATTGACCGTTATCTTTGCCATATCCTCATCCCTCCTATACAAGTAAACAACCTGCGCGCCGGCGGCTTTCGCCTTTACACCTCTGTCCAGGGCGGGCGCACATAAATATCGGCTACGTAGATATCGCCTGCGGGAATGCGCTCTCCGAGGCTGCCTTCCAGAAACCTGGGTATCACGGTTCCCCGGATGGGGAGCCCTGCCGCCGCGGAAACCGCTTCCGCATACGTGAAGGCGTCAAGAATGGTGTCCGCCG
>WRNN01000192.1 GCA_009776595.1 Clostridiales bacterium | reverse complement strand
CAGAATCGTAGGATTGCCGATAGCCATAATGACAAAAGGCGGCGCCAGACGCGTCGTGTTAACCAATACTACATTGCCCACGCATCGCAGCTCGGTTGTCCCGACAAAACGCTGGTCATTGATGGAAATCGCTTCCGCCCCGGCGGATTTCAAATCGGAAATCACAGATAACAAATCATCGTAGTGAATAATATATTGGTTCGGATCCCCCCCGGGGTTTTCCCGCATGCCGCTATAATTGTCATCGATGACAATTTCGACGCCCTGCCCGGTGACCTGGGTCAGCCCCGCTCTAAGCTGCGCGGTTTTCAGCTCTTCCTGGTAGGCCTGGATAGCCGCCGACTGATGGACAAGATCAATCTCCTCAAGCTCGGCTCTGTATTGCTCAATCAGGCCTTCATAAGCCGCAATCTCCTGCTCCAACCCGGTGATGGTAGAAACAAGATTATCCATTCGCTCGCTCAAAGCTGTGTTTTGCGGGTTTTCCGCTCCGATAAGGCTAAGATGAAAAGTATACAATGTGCCGATCAGAAAACAGAGTATGCTGATAGTAAATAGAGCAAAGGATTTGTGCTTCATAACAATTAGTATATCATAATGAAAAAGCAAAAATAAGAGATAAATCCGGTAAAAATATGATAGAATGTACAAAACATGAACCTTGCCGAGGAGCCCGATCATGCTTGAAAGGATAATGGACTCTATAACGATAAGAAACGCCGTTGATATCGCCATCGTTTCTTACGTGTTTTACAAACTGATGACCATGGTCCGGCAGACCAGGGCTATTCAGCTTCTCAAAGGCCTCCTTGTATTGTTGGTGGTGGCGTTCATCAGNAATGCCTTGCGTCTGGAGACCGTNAGCTGGCTGTTGTCCCAATTTCAGACTATGCTGATCGTCGCGCTTCCCATTATTTTCCAGCCTGAACTCAGGAAGACCTTGGAAAGACTTGGACAAGGCCGCTTTTTCGGCCATCAGGTCATGGATCAGGAAACCTTTCAGCGGGTGGTGGAAAATATCATTCGCGCCGTGCAGCTCCTGAGCAAGTCGCAAACCGGGGCTTTACTGGTGCTGGAGCGGGAGACAGGCCTTAACGATTATGCGGATACCGGCACCCTGATCGATGCGGAGGTCTCCAGTGAACTGCTGGAGAATCTGTTCTATCCGAAGGCCGCCCTCCACGACGGCGCGACGATCATCCGCGGTCATCGCATCTATGCTACGGGATGCTTTCTGCCTTTATCGGAAAACCCCAACATCAGCAAGAATCTTGGCACAAGGCATCGCGCCGCTTTGGGGCTGTCGGAAGTGTCCGACGCTTTCATTATCGTGGTTTCAGAAGAAACCGGCGTAATTAGCGTAGTGGAAGAAGGCCGGATGACCCGTTACCTGAGTGACGATGCTTTACGGACCATGCTCCTGGAACGCTTTCGGCGTCCGGCTTCGGGGAACGCTTTTTCCCTGTTTTCGGACTGGCGGAAAAATATCACAAAGAAATAGGAATCTATAATGAAGAAATTTTTTGACAGCAATCTTTTTTATGGCATTCTTTCAGTTGTTATGGCTATTTTTCTGCTGTTTTATGTATCGAGCACAGAGAACCCCATCAATGAGAGGACATTTACCGTGAATGTCGCCGTAACCGGCCTTGCCAATACTTATCTACTGGAAGCTTCGCCGGGTTCCGCGGAAATACGCTTGAGCGGCAACCGNTCCACTATCAGCTTAACTGCCGCCAGGGATTTGAACGCATATGTGGATTTGAGCAATGCAAAACCCGGTACGGAAAGCTATCCGATCCGCTATACCTTACCGAGCGGTNTGTCTCCGGTCTATGTACGGCCGGAATCGGTTGAACTCTCCATCGATATGTTAGGCACCAAAGAACTGCCGGTGACTTGCGATACCCTCCATACCGTAGGAGAGGGCTTCAGCCATTTGGATCCGGTTCTCGACCCTCCCGTCATCCTCCTTTCAGGCCCTCAGCGGGTTCTGGATCAAATCACGGAAGCTTCGATCACTGTGGATTTATCCGGGAGAACGGTCAGCTATAATGCGGAACTGCCCATTGTGCTGCTGGACAGAAATAATGTCGAATTTCACAGCAGCCGTATCGACTTGTCGGCGGATACCGTTGTCGTGCATGTGGAAATCTCCGAAAGCCTTTCATCAAAAAGTGTTTCCGTCCGTACAGCGCTATCCGGCAACGTGGACAATCGCTATATCGTAGCCGGGATGGAGGTGCAGCCGCCTACGGTCAAAATCACCGGTTCCTATGCGGCGGTCAGCCAAATAGAATTTCTGAATACAGAAACCATCGACCTCTCCGCGATGACCGAGACCTACCATGGCCCCGTCAGGCTGGTGACGCCGCCGGGCGTGTCGGTCCTGGAAGGAAATGAAGTCGAGATTACCATCCGGATCGAGAAGAATCTCATCCGCCGGATAATGGAAGGTATACCCGTTCAAATTCGCAACGCGCCGGAAGGTATCCGCTTCGAGACATTCCCGGCGACGGTAGACGTCACCCTGTCCGCGTATCCCGAAGCCTTCGACAGCGTGACCTCGGGAGGGGAGCCGCTTATCGATATCCAGGCGTATGTAGATTTGAACGGCGAAATGCCGGGCGCACAAAACTACCGGCTTTTTGTGGAAGTTCCCGAAGAATTTCTGGTGACGCAAATCAATAACGAAATCATTCAGGTTTTTTCACAATAAGGAGGCTACTATGCAATACTTCGGAACCGACGGCCTGAGGGGCATCGCCAACAGAGATCTTTCCCCGGAACTCGCCATGCGCCTGGGAATAGCCGCGGGCACTGTATTCCGCGAGAAACAGCTTGGCCATAGCGTACTCGTTGGCAGGGATACCCGCCAATCCGGCCCCATGCTCCTGGGCGCCCTGGCTGCGGGTTTTTGTTCCGCCGGAATCCGTGTTTTCGATGGCGGCGTTCTTACCACCCCGGCCGTGGCGTATCTCGCGGGACGGACGGAAGGCTGTATCGGCGCCGTGGTATCGGCGTCCCATAACCCGGCTGAAGATAACGGCATCAAGTTTTTCAGCAACGCGGGATATAAACTGGATGACCCTATACTGGAAGCGATTGAGGAATACATAGACCATCCGCCTGTCCCGGATCAACGTCCGGGCGGCTGCGAGACAGGCTGGATGAAGGCTTTCCCGGACGGGGCGAAACCTTATGTGGACTATCTGACCGGACAACTCGGCCTTCGACTGGATGGATTACGCGTTGTGGTGGACTGCGCGAACGGCGCCGCAAGCGAACTGGGCCCTATGGCTTTGCGCCAGGCAGGCGCACAGGTGATCAGCATACACGACCAGCCTGACGGCGTGAACATCAATCTGGAATGCGGATCCACGCATCTGGAAAGCCTCCGCGCGGCGACGCCCGGGTGGAAGGCCCAGGCCGGACTCGCCTTCGATGGGGACGCCGATAGACTTCTTGCAGTGGATCATAGGGGCAATGCGATTGACGGCGACCAGATTCTCGTCATTCTGGGGCTTCATATGCTGCAGCGGGGAGAACTCAAAGGCCCGGTGGTGACAACCGTCATGAGCAATCTCGGCTTAAAAAAAGCTTTCGGCGCATCCGGCGTAGAAGTGCTGGAAACCCAGGTAGGAGATCGTTTCGTACTGCAGGAGATGCTGGAGAAAGGCGCCTCTCTGGGCGGCGAACAATCCGGCCACCTCATCCTTCTCCGGGATTCCACTACCGGCGACGGGATACTCAGCGNCCTTCGCCTCCTGTCGGTTATGAAAGAGACCGGCAGATCTCTGGAAGATCTCGCCGGACAGATGCAGCGTCTCCCGCAAGTCCTGGTGAACGCGATAGTCGAAACCAAAGAAGGCTGGGACACTGACCCGGACATCCGTAAAGCTATCGGNGAAACGGAAAACGCGCTGACCAACCGGGGCAGGCTGCTGGTGCGNCCCTCCGGCACAGAAGCGCTGATCCGGGTTATGGCCGAGGGCCCCGACGCTGCGGAACTGCAGACGATGGCGGAAAGGCTTGCGGCGTTGATCACCGAGAAGCAGTCACAGCGCCGGACCGGTTGAGGGAAGCGCCCCATATAATATTTACCAAAGGGGATGCCGCTTCTTTTGGACTATGGGCGGCAGCCCATATTAAATTGATTACCAGGATTCATGAATGATAGATTTTGGGCAACTGTATCTTGCGCACTTTTCGAGTGTTTGCCGTACCTGTTTCGGCTTGTTTAA
>WRNN01000191.1 GCA_009776595.1 Clostridiales bacterium | reverse complement strand
CTGGGCTTCGGCTATTGGATAGACCCTGCGGGCTGGGGCGGCACGAATCAGATTGCGGCTTTTCTGGTGAAAGCAGGGGCGGCAATCATCGATAATATGCCTATTTTGTTTGCCATTGGCGTGTCCATCGGAATGGCGGACGACAATGACGGAACGGCAGCTCTGGCGGGGCTGATATCCTGGCTGATGATCCAGACCCTCTTAGCCCCGGCGAGCGTAGCGATGATGAGCGGCGTACCGATTGAAGAAGTCAGCGCCGCTTTTGGTAAAATTAATAACGTATTTGTGGGTATTCTCTGCGGCTTCATCGGTTCCGCCTGTTACAACCGATTTAGAAACACCAAACTACCCGACGCGCTGGCCTTCTTCAGCGGCAAACGCAGCGTCGCGATCGTGGTGGGCGGCGTCAGCATCATTGCGGCGCTCATTTTGTTCTTTATCTGGCCTTTTCTCTACGGCGCGCTGGTGCTGTTTGGCATGAGCGTACTGGGCCTTGGCCCGATCGGCGCAGGGATCTATGGCTTTTTCAACCGCCTGCTCATTCCTTTTGGCTTACACCATGCCTTGAATTCGGTCTTTTGGTTTGACGTTGCCGGGATCAATGACCTGGGCAATTTCTGGAGCAATACAGGCGTATATGGGGTAACCGGCCAATATATGACGGGCTTTTTCCCGATCATGATGTTTGGTTTGCCCGGCGCGGCGCTGGCAATGTACAGTACGGCCAAACCCACGCAAAAAAAGGTTGCGGCGGGCCTTCTTCTGTCCGGCGCTTTCGCGGCTTTCCTCACAGGGGTGACAGAACCTCTTGAATTCTCATTCATGTTCCTGGCGCCGGTCTTATATGTTATACACGCCGCATTGACCGCCGTTTCTTTGGCCGTTATGGCCGCCCTTCCGGTCCGCGCAGGGTTCAACTTCAGCGGCGGGATGATCGACCTCCTGTTGAGCTGGGGNACGCCGATGGCGCAAAACCCNTGGGGNATCCTGATTGCGGGCGCGGTAGCATTTGTCGTCTATTACTTANTATTCCGTATTGTCATTGTGCAACTGAATTTGAAAACACCGGGCCGGGAAGATGAAGACTATGCCGAAGCGGAAAGCAAGCTCAGCCTTGCCTCTTCTGATTATCACAANATAGCCGGACAAATCCTTGCCGGGCTTGGCGGAAAAGCGAACATTGCTTCGCTGGACAATTGTATAACCCGTTTACGTGTGGAAGTGATCAACCAGGAAGAAGTCGACGAAAAAGCGATTAAAGCAGCGGGTGTGAGCGGCGTTATACGCCCAAGCAAGACAAGCGTGCAAGTCGTAGTCGGAACACAGGTTCAGCACGTAGCGGACGAAATGAAAGGACTGTTATTGTGATCATTCGCAATGGGCTGGTATTCACAAACGAATGTTTGGTAAAGTGTGATGTCGCGTTTGAAAACGGGATTATCACCGCGATAACCCCTGTCGGCAGAATGCCGGGGATTGGTTTTGAGGCGGAGGGAGCGTATGTACTCCCGGGATTGGTGGATATCCATGCCCATGGCTGTGTGAATAGTGATTTTTGTGACGCCGACGCAGCCGGATTGGAGAAAATGCTTGCTTACTTCGGGCGGCAGGGGGTGACCGGCGTTGTGCTTGCCACCATGTCGTTACCGGAAGAGGTGCTCGCCGATGTGATACGCACAGCGCTTCCTTACATTAATAAGGCGGGCTACGGCGCGATTCTGCGCGGCATACATATGGAAGGCCCGTTTATCAGCAAAGACAAACGCGGCGCGCAAAACCCGGATCATATCGCAGCGCCGGATAAAGACTTCTTTGATCGACTGTACGCGCTTTCGCAAGGCAGTATCCGTCTGTTCAGTATAGCGCCGGAACTCCCGGGCAGTCCGGCGTTAATCAGCCACGCCGCGAAATGCTGCAGGGTCAGCCTGGCGCATTCAGACGCGGATTATGACTGCGCGGTCAGCGCTTTTGAAGCGGGTGCAAGCCATGTGACGCATCTGTTCAACGCAATGTCCGCCTTGAATCACAGGATGCCGGGGCTTGTAGGCGCCGCCTTTGACCACGCCGCATGTGTGGAAGTGATCAGCGACGGCGTTCATCTGCACCCGTCGGTGGTCAGGGCGATGTTCAGCATGTTCGGCGCCCGGAGGATATGTCTGATCAGCGACAGTACNCGGGGTACCGGTATGCCGGACGGNGAATACGAATTAGGCGGCCAGGCGATCCGCATCCATGACGGGCATTCCAATCTGGTCAAAGACGGGACGATTGCGGGAAGCGCCATGCATCTGACGGACTGCTTCCGGCAGGCGATACGATTCGGCATCCACCTTGAGGATGCGATTCAGGCCGCTTCCGGCAACCCGGCTTGCGCGGCTTCGATCGACCTCGTCACGGGAAGCATCTCACCGGGAAAAAGCGCCGATATGCTGATTTTGGACGCTGATCTGCAGGTGCAGGCTGTGTTTGCCGGCGGCGTACGTGTGGATGATAAACAACACTGAAGGGAAGAGAATCTATGCTGGTTATCACAGGCACAGGCGCTTCACAAGGGGTGGCGATAGGGCCGCTGCACTTTCTGGCTTTTCAAGCAGCNGAAATTCGCCGCGAAAAGGTTGCAGATCCCGAAGCGGAGGCGGCGCGCTTTGANCAAGCCCGATTGGCAGCCTGTACGCAGCTTGACGAACTGTACCGCGACGCAACGGAGAAAGTCGGCATGGATAGCGCGGCGATTTTCGATATTCACAGGATGATGCTGGAGGACTTGGATTACCGCGAATCTATCCTGGACAGGATCCATAAACAAGGCTTGAACGCGGAATACGCGGTCAGCCTGACCGCGGAAGAGTTCAGCGCCATGTTCTCTTCCATGGACGACGAATACATGAAAGAACGCGCCGCGGACGTGCNCGACATATCCGAGCGGCTGCAGCAGGCGCTTAATCCGCAGGCGCACCAAGCGCTTCTGCCGGAGGGCCCTTCCATATTGGCGGCTTTGGATATACGCCCCAGCGAGGCGGTGCAGCTGGACAAAGACAGGATCCTTGGCTTTGCGACGGTGGAAGGCTCGGCGTTCGCCCATACGGCTATCCTGGCGAGATCGATGCTTTTGCCAGCCGTAGTGGGCATGGGCGCCAAGCTGGACGCGAGTCTGGACGGAAAACCCGCGATATTGGACGGCTTCAGCGGAACCCTTTATATCGACCCGGATGACGCGACAAAAGAGGCGATGCAGGCTAAACTGCGGGAAAGCCTGAAAAGAAGGGAAGATCTGCGCAAACTGAAGGACCAGCCCAGCGTAACGGCAGACGGGACGAAGATCGAGGTTTTTGCGAATGTGAACCACATCTCCGGGCTGGACGAAGCGGCGGACAATGCCGCAGAAGGCATAGGGCTCTTTCGCAGCGAGTTTTTATTTTTGGAAAGTAAGACCTACCCGACAGAGGAAGAGCAGTTTGCCGTCTACAAAAAAGCCGCCGCGTTCATGCAGGGCAAGAAAGTTGTGATCCGTACGCTGGACATAGGCGCCGATAAGCAGGCGGGCTACTTCCATCTGCCCGACGAGGCGAACCCTGCTCTGGGTTTACGGGCAATCCGCCTCTGTCTGACCCGGCCCGAAGTTTTTAAAACCCAGCTGCGCGCCCTGTACAGAGCGTCGGCTTTCGGCAATATTGCCATTATGTTTCCCATGATTATTTCCGTGGAGGAAGTCCGGGATATACGCGGCATTACCGAAGAAGTCATGCGTGAACTAAAGGAAGAAGGAGTTGCCTTCAACGCCGGCGTCGAACGGGGAATTATGATTGAAACCCCCGCCGCCGTTATGATCAGCGACGAACTGGCGCAAATGGTGGANTTTTTCAGTATCGGCACGAACGACCTCACCCAGTATACNTTNGCGATCGACAGGGAGCACAACGGACTGAGCCATTTCTACAATCCCCATCATCCGGCTGTGTTGAAAATGATCGAAATAACGGTTAAAGCGGCCCATGCGGCCGGCATATGGGCAGGCATATGCGGCGAGCTGGGCGCCGACCTTGCCTTGACGGAGACCTTTCTTCGCATGGGCGTCGACGAGCTTTCGGTTTCGCCGGGCATGATCCTGCCGCTGAAGGAAAAAATCATTCATACAGACATGCGCGCAGGGTTGAAGTAAACTACACGTTTTTGAGATTTACTAACAAACCCTCTGTATATCAGACATACAGAGGGTTTATTTTTTACTACGCTTTTCCTGTCGATATGCCGCGATTTCAGCGTCAATATCTTCCATCGTCATTTCAGATGTACCATTTTGAATAG
>WRNN01000190.1 GCA_009776595.1 Clostridiales bacterium | reverse complement strand
AACCATCTGCCGATGATTCTGGTAGGGCATGTGACCAAGGACGGCGGCATAGCCGGGCCCATGATTCTGGAGCATATGGTGGATACGGTGCTGTACTTTGAAGGCGAACGGCATTATCCATATCGCGTCCTGCGTACGGTGAAAAACCGTTATGGCTCGACTTTCGAAATCGGCGTATTTGAAATGGGCGGGGAAGGCCTTACCGAGGTGCTGAATCCATCTCTGGCCTTTTTATCCGACAGGCCGGTTTCCGCGCCCGGATCCGCGGTGGCTGCCTGTATGGAAGGCAGCAGGCCCCTTTTAGCGGAGATACAGGCGCTGGTCAGCCACTCCAGCCTGGCGCAGCCCAGGCGGGTTGTAACCGGCGTGGACTATAACCGGGTTAATATGCTGCTGGCCGTGTTGGAGAAGCGCACAGGTCTCAAGCTGAGCGACAAGGACGCCTATGTCAATATAGCGGGAGGCATACGCCTGCAGGAGCCGGCGATGGATCTGGCGATTGCGGCGGCGCTTGCGTCCAGCTTCAGGAACAAAGCGTTGAAAGACAAAGCGGCAGTGATGGGCGAGCTTGGGCTTGCCGGAGAAATCCGCCCCGTCGTCTATCCGGAGAAACGGGCGCAGGAGGCGGAAAAACTGGGCATGCAAATTCTTTTTGCCCCTAAGGGTACAAAAGCAAAGGCGACAAACAGCCATATCGAAATACGGGAGGCCGCTACCCTGGTCGAGATGCTGGATCTGGTATTCTCCTAAGCGGACACGCGAATGCGACGCGCAGCCGGGTAAATATGCCGGCGTCACCATCGTCGGCGCTGAACGGTAACTACGGATTCGGGCTTTTACCTGAAGTTGGCGGAATCCTCCTTTACACAGCAAGCAGTTTCTGGTAAAATGAAATGAAAAGCCGGTGGGCTTCCGGAGGTGAGAACGTGTTTTTGGTGGGAGATAAAGTTGTATATCCTATGCACGGCGCAGGCGTGATTGAGGCGATCGAAAACCGTGTGATTCTTGGAGAGTCGCGTGAATACTATGTTTTGCGAATGCCGATAGGAGAGATGCAGGTATTGGTGCCTGTTCATTCCATGCGGGACGCCGGTTTACGGCCTATCATCGGGCGGGAGACCGCGGACCGGGTATTTGCTCTTCTCTCGGAGGACGCAACCCAGGAACAAGGCAACTGGAACCGGCGTTACCGCAGCAATCTGGAGAAGCTGAAAAGCGGCGATATTTTTGAGCTTGCTGAAGTTGTGCGTAACATGACCCGCAGGGATCAGGAGAAGGGCTTATCCACCACGGAGAAAAAAATGCTGGAAAATGCGAGGCAGCTATTGGTCAGCGAGCTTGCCCTCGTGGAAGGAATACTACCGGAGATGGTTGTATTGAAACTCATGGACTGCATGATGCCGCCGACTGAAGGAACTGCTGAATTATCCTGATAGAAAGGGAGACGAAGCAAGCAGACAGCCGGCGATTATCGGCTGTTTTTTATCTTCTGGCATTTCCACTGCAGCGTTAGCCGCGGTGCATGGACAGGGCTTTTTTGGCTGTGGTAAAGCAAGTAACGACAGAGGAAAGGAGGTGAAACTGTGAGTAATGACAGGAACAAAACCTACAGAGTTATACGCGTTATTATTGCTGTATCAGCCGGAGGCATAGGCGCGACGCTCGGCTTGTTTTTTCTGCAATCCGCGTTTTTCCGCATGTCCTTTTTAAACACGGGCATGGGCTTTGCGATTGCGTCATTGGTTGTGCTGACGGCGTTGATGGTGCTTATCGGTTATATAACGGGGCCTTTCCTCATCCTCCAGGCGAAACTATGGATGCAGTGGTGGGAGAGCCGGCTGATTAAAATTCCGGCAGCGGATTTATTAGGATCCATCATCGGACTGATTATCGGACTTATTATAGCCTTTTTCTTAGGATCCTCTTTGTCGGATATTCCCGTTGCGGGACGTTTTCTGCCAACCCTGATCAGCATATTCTTTGGCTATCTCGGCGCGTCTTTAGGGATGAAAAAGCGCGATGAACTTTTTCGTAGCTTTGAACGTATTAGAAGCAGGGCTGTGAGAGACAGAAAGAAGGACGCAAAGCTGGAAAGCGACGTCGATCTTCTCGTCGAGAATCTGCCTTCCGAGAATGCTTATTTTGTGCGTGAAGTGAATGAAATAGAAGGCATACCAAAGATTCTGGACACGAGCGTCATCATTGACGGACGCATTTCCGATATTTACAGGACGGGCTTTCTGTCAGGGACGGTTGTCATACCCGGCTTTGTGCTGGTCGAGCTTCAGCATATCGCCGATTCTTCGGATGTACTCAAGAGAAATCGGGGCAGGCGCGGCCTGGATATCCTGAATTCGATGCGAAAAGAAATGCAGGAGGATATCCGCATCATAGAAGCTATTTTTCCGGACATTCCGGATGTGGATACCAAGCTGATCATGATGGCCAGGCAAATCGGAGGGGAAATTTTGACGAACGACTACAACTTAAATAAAGTAGCGGAGCTGCAAGGAATACGGGTACTCAATATCAACGACCTGGTGAATGCGCTGAAGCAGGTGTTTTTGCCCGGAGAGGAAATAATCGTAACCGTCATCAAGGAAGGCAAAGAACAACGTCAGGGCATCGGCTATCTGGACGACGGCACGATGATCGTGGTAGAAAACGGCAAAAAATATATCAATTGTTCGATTTACACCGTGGTAACCAGCGTGCTGCAGACCTCTGCGGGGCGTATGATATTCGTTAAACCAAAGTATTCGGATAAACGTGTATATGCGGAGGTGAGCGCTTGACAGCGCAAGAAGAAACGATTGCGCCTACTTTGTCTGCAGAGGGATCCGCAAAGGAAGCCGCTGTCATCGTCGCTTGCGGAGGCCTTGGCCTCAGGTACAAAAACAGCCTTATGCATACGCCCAAAGCGGGAGATCAAAGCAAGCAGGACGGCGTGTCAGACGGCTTACAGGAGAAACAGTTTCTGTCACTTGCGGGGAAACCGCTGATTGCCCACACGCTGGATGCGTTGGAGAAGCATTCCCTGATCAGGCTGGTGGTGCTGATCCTGCCGGAGGCGCTCATCGGGAAGGGGGAAGCCCTGGTGAGGGGGCTTTGGCCGGACGGGTCGGTGAAGGGCTATCCGAAAGTCAGGGCTGTGCGGGCAGGCGGAGAAGACCGGATCGCATCGGTGGCCAATGGCTTGGCTGTACTCAGGGAGGAATTCGACTGGCAGGGGCTTGTGCTCATACAGGACGGCGTCAGACCTTGTACGCCGGCGTCTGTATATGACCGGGTGATCGAAGGCGCCTTCGCCAAAGGAAACGCGGTAGCGGCTATCCCTCTGCGGGATACGATTAAGAGCGCCGACGGCGAGGGCATTGTCCGGAGAACGCTGGACCGGCGGAATCTTTGGCAAATCCAGACGCCTCAGGGCTTTTGGATGCGGGATTTGGAGGAGGCTTATCGGGAAGGCCGCCGCCTGGGCATACAAGCTACGGACGACGCCGCCCTTATAGAGGCTACCGGCCGGCCGGTGTATCTGGTGCAAGGAGATCCGGCGAATCTCAAGCTTACTTATCCCGAGGATTTGGCCTTGCTGGAAGCGATAGTGTGCGGACAGCGCGAGTCGGGTCTGCGATAGACACGGAGTCGGGGGTTTATGAGGCAGCATTTGGTATATAGTGTGGGCATCGGCTATGACGTTCATCCGCTGAAGGAAGGAGTCCCCCTGGTTCTGGGAGGGCTTATTCTGCCATGGTCCAAAGGCTTAGCCGGCCATTCGGACGGCGACGTTATCCTGCACGCCATCATCGACGCTCTGCTGGGCGCGGCGCGCCTGGGAGACATCGGCGTTCATTTTCCGGACAGTAATCCGCTGTATAAGGGCTGTTCCAGCGTGCTGCTTTTGAAGGAGGTTATCCAAAAGCTGAATCGCGAGGGCTACGAGGTCAATAACGTAGACTGTACGTTGGTGGCGCAGCGCCCCCAAATCCGGCCCTATGTCCAGGCGATGCGGGAGAACATAAGCAAAGCCTCCGGCGCGGACCCGGATCAAATCAGCGTGAAAGCCACCACCACGGAACATTTGGGCTTTGCCGGCCGGGAGGAAGGCATGGCTTGCTATGCGGTATGCTCTATACGGGAACTGAATAGTAAACAGTAAACAGGAAAGCAGAGGGGAGATATCGATGCGGGATATTTTGATCTATAATACGCTGACAGGCGCCAAGGAAGTATTTGTTCCTGTTCGGGAAGGCAAAGTCAGCATGTACTGCTGCGGGCCTACTACCTATAACTATATCCATATCGGCAACGGGAGGCCGATGGTGGTCTTTGATACCGTACGCAGATACATGCG